>JANOTW010000277.1:0-3305 GCA_031416575.1 Ferruginibacter sp. | reverse complement strand
TCTGTTTGCGGTTTTCAGTTTATGTTTTTCTGTTTTTTTAAATCCAGGCCTCCTTATATTCTTAATACTAAGTTTATTGTTGACAAATTCAGTACTCCTTTTTTTCGCAGTTTAAAAGCCCGTGCTTTTGTATATTTTTTGTCCGGGCATCAGAACCCTGAATGAACATCGTTGCATCGCTTGCCGACAGTATTTGTCGGCATCCCGATGTTACACTTGAATCGGGACTTGTACCGCATACCATTGGGGATCTTTTATTACGTTTTATTAAGTAACAAGGTGTGAATTAAAAGGACAAAAGTTTAAAGACAGGACATAAGAAAAATAATCTACGGCATTAAAAAAACAGAAAACAATAAACCGTAAACAGAAAACCCTAAACAGAAAACCCTAAACCTATTTTATTCGCACAATATAAAACGGCTCCAGCTCGCCTTCCCTTGTGGCAGGATTAATAAATTTAAAATTTAATTTGGTTACAGGAAAACCTTTGCCCTTAAAAATAATACTGATACTCTTTTCATTCAGCAATTGCTGATAATCTTCTTGTGAAGCAAGTACATAATCACCGGCTTTTAAGCTGTCCGTATTACTAACCTTCTTAAAAAAATAATCGCCATAAAAATAGAGTGAATTCCGGGCTACGGTTACATCGCCATAAACAAATACCCTTTCTTTTGGCAAGTGGTTTTCGTTGATAAATTTAGCCGCCATATTACCTGCCTGGTACTTTAATAAGGAAGGGTAAAAAACGGTGTTTAAAAAAATATTTAAACCGATGGAAGTAAAAAGGCAGATGGCTAAGATCTTTGGAAAGGGCAGGCTTTTAGCGAAAATCAATAAAATAAAAACCACTAAACAACAGCCTGCGATTATGCCTGCAAGGAGCGGTATGTTTTTAAATGGAATGGTGATTAACAATATTAACGCTATCCACAACAAAGAGAAAATTATTGAATGAATTACAAGCAGTGGCTTTTTCCAGTTTCTCCATTCATTGAAGTGCAACAGGCTATATAAAAAGTTAGCCGTGATAATGGCAGCCAAAGGAAAAACTACAAAAATATAGTGGGGCAACTGCACCTTGCTGCTACCCAACGCCAGGTAGGTAACTATAAATCCGGAAAGGGTAATGCATTCTTCTTTATTGGAAATAAGAAATTTTTTTTGAACGATGGATTTAATGGCTGCAAGTAATCCAATCAAGAAAAATAAGATCCAGGGAAGGAAACTCCAAATCATGTTTTGCAACTGGAAGAAAATGGAACTATTTTCTCTTTGCGTATTCTCACCTGTTATGCGGCCAAAGCTTTGTGCCCAGTAAAAAAAACGTAAGCCGGAATTGATCTTTTTACCTACCACTATTTTGCCGGGGTGCATATCATACTGTTGGTAAAGACCGATGCTCATTGGTATTAACAGCGCTGCTATTATCAAAAGCAATGGCAGGTATTGCCATCTTGCAAATTGCTTCCAGTTTCTTCTGAGAATAAAATGCGGAACAAATGCGAATATTGGGATCATCAATGCCAGCGGCCCTTTGGTCATCATGCCGCCTGCGATGGTGATGGCGGCCAGTACCAGATTTTTCCATTTATTGTATTGGTACCATTCCGCCAGTTGCCAGATGCTGCAGGCCACCCAGCCCATCAGCATGGTATCCGTTCTTACATCATGGTTAATTAAAAACATGGCCTGGCAGGATGCAAGCACCAAAGCGCTCAACAGTGCGATTTCTTTTTTATAGAATAATAACGCCAGCCTGTACGTGCTGTAAACAGCCAGTAACGAAAATAAAAATGATGGCAGGCGGTACGCCCAGTCGTGGATACCAAATACGTACATTGAAGCGCTTGAAAGCCAGAAAAGCATCGGTGGTTTATCAAGGTAATCATTTCCCAAATCGTAAAGTTGCAGGTAGTTGCCATGCAGCAACATCTCCCTGCTCATGGAAGCATATTGAGTAGCGTCTATATCCATCAGGGGAACACAAAAGATACCCGACAAATACGTGATCAGGCATAGCGCTAAAATTTGTAATACTGCCTGTTTTTTCATACACTCACTTTAGCGCCTGTTTGAGGAACAATTGATGCAAGCCCAAATCTTTTATTAAAAACAAAGGAGGTAAAATAACCTATACTACCGCCCAGTAAAGCGCCACCCATCACATCTGCAGGATAATGCACGCCAATATACACCTGCCCGTAACTAATAGTGGCCGCCCAGAAAAACCACCAGTAACCCCATTTTTTGAACCAGGGTTTCAGTGTTTGATAAATGAAAAAGGCAACACCAAAATGATTGGTGGCATGAGATGATGTAAAGCTTCGGCTATCAGAACAATATTTCAGCAGCAGCCGTATGTTATCAGCCAGCAATAAGTCGTGGCAGGGCCTTGGCCTGTTTACCAGTGGTTTTATAATGTGGCTGCTGATTTGATCTGTGAGCGCAACGGTAACGAGTAATCCTAATATCCAGGGCCAGGCACTTTTTCCAAAATTGAATAGTACAAACAACAATAAAAAAATATACAGCGGAACCCAGGTGATGGCTTCCCTCCATAAAGGAAATATATCATCCAGGAAAATATTGGTCCAGTCGTGATTGATTTTGGTAAACAGCCATCGGTCCCAGTTTTGTAGTGTGGTTAACATAGTTAACTATAAGATTATTGATGCGAAATAATATGACATGGTGCGGCAAAATTAAGTGTAATAATCCTTATTCATGATTCAGGGGAAAACAGGCAGGTTATCTCCGGGCTAATGGGCCTTTAATAAAACGCAATTAAAGATCCCCAATGGTATTCAGTACACGAGGGCGACGCAACGATGCCTAATTGAAATACTTCAGCCCGGACAAAAAAATAAATATGGTTGTATAGAAGGGCGATGCAATGACAGACTGTGCAGAAACTAACTGCTAATACAATAAGTATCGGATCCCTACCGGAGAGAAAATTCATATACACGATTCCCGGGAGGTTGAATTTAGTTTTTGCAGCCTGACGATGCTGCCATGAAAAACTTCTGTCTGTAACCAAAAAAGTGTTGTATATAAAAGTGCAAAAATCACTATCAATCATTTGTTTGTTCGTAAAAATCATAATCATTCCATGACAACAATTAGGGGTCTCCTGAAAAAGTGAGATGTTCGAAGAACTCCCCTTTAGGGGCCGGGGGCAAAATGAACTCTATGAATACCCCCCGCTAAACAGCGGGGGTGGCGGCTTAGCCCCGAATCAAAATAACCTCCTCATATCCAACAATCATTGTTAATTTCGCATCTTTCAATAATGCTAA
>JANOTW010000276.1:0-6509 GCA_031416575.1 Ferruginibacter sp. | reverse complement strand
AGAATAGCTGTTGAGCATATTGTTGGTTTACTTGCTCAGGGATGGAGTGAAGCACAAATTTTAGAAAATTATCCACGGCTTACAAAAGAGTCACTGCAAGCTGTATTTTCATACATACAGGATTGTATTCATGATGGCCTTTTATTTTCTCCAATAAAGAAGTCCGCATAACTACTGACATGAAGCTGCTGGCCAACGAAAATTTCCCTTACAAAAGCATTTATTACTTAAGAGGCAAAGGATACGATGTTTTATCCATAGGGATTGATAATCCAAGCATTATGGATTCTGAAATCATGACAATTGCTATCAATGAAGAAAGGACGATTTTGACTTTTGACAGGGATTATGATTATGGAGAATTAATTTTTCCAGATCCATGATTGGCGATTTCTTTTTGTGCCCGGCTGGAAAAAATAGCGGTATAAATGGATTGGTTAGCCATACTTTTTTTTGCGGAGTTTGCTTATGGAAGTTTCCAACTCCTCCAGGGTAATTCCTTTGCCTGTCCCATTTTCCATAGCCTCATAACGATGATCTAGTTCCGTAGTGTATAATTTGTCTTTCCACCATTCCCGTGTCTCTTCAATATCATTTTCCAGCAAATGATATATTGCATACAATTTCTTATCATCTGCTACCCTGATAAAATCATATAATTTATGGCGTATGGTTAAAGCTGCATTACTCATAATTCAAATTTACAAAAAATAATCAGTGGTTAATTTTATCTTCACAAAAAAATTAAAACCATGCTTTCAAATCACGAAATAGATTACAAAATCTACGGGGAAGAACTCCAGTTTGTAGAAATTGAATTGGATTTCAATGAAACCGCCATTGCGGAAAGCGGCGCCTTTATGATGATGGATAATGGCATTGAAATGCAAACCATTTTTGGCGACGGCAGCCAGCAGCAAACCGGCGGATTATTAGGAAAACTAATGAGCGCCGGTAAGCGCTTACTGGTAGGCGAAAGTTTATTCATGACGGCCTTCACCAACACCGGCCAGGGGAAAAAGAAAGTTAGTTTCGCATCGCCCTATACAGGCAAGATCATTGTATTTGACCTGAAGCAACTGGGCGGAAAGATCATTGCCCAAAAGGATGCTTTTTTATGTGCGGCCAAAGGCGTGAGCATCGGCATCGAATTTCAAAGAAAACTGGGTACCGGCATTTTTGGCGGAGAAGGGTTTATCATGGAGAAGCTGGAAGGAGATGGCCTGGCCTTTGCACACGCAGGTGGATATATAGTAGAAAGAGAGTTAAGGGCAGGTGAAATATTAAAAGTGGACACTGGCTGCGTAGTAGCTTACACCGCCGGGGTTGATTTTGATATTGAAATGGTAAAAGGAATTAAAAACTTCATGTTTGGCGGCGAAGGATTATTTTTTGCGGTATTAAGGGGGCCTGGCAAAATATGGTTGCAATCATTACCCATCAGCCGCCTCGCAGGCCGCATTATGCAGTATGGTACCTACAAGCGTAAAGAAGAAGGAAGTGTGTTGGGGGAACTGGGAAATTTATTGGATGGCAGGGGGTAAGGCAGAAGTATTTCAAGGTTGCCAACTTTTAAAAAGTTGGCAACTTTGCGAACAAGCCGGCTGCATTTCAAATTTTCACTACAATTATCAAGGCCGTGGCCGGTGAGCCATCGGCCACGGCTGGCTGCCCCCAGGCTGGTGCCCCACCAGCCTGCTAAAATTTGAATTGCACCCACCCAGTCAGGCCAGCCGCCTGACTTTTTTCATGAAGTTAATTTGGAAATCAATTTTCTTTAATCGTATATTTGCGATATAAGATTAAAATATGGCAATTAATAAAAAAGACGAATTCACCCAAAAGGAACAGGACCTGGCCGCGTTTGCAAAAGCATTGGCGCATCCTGCCCGCATTGCAATATTGAAAGTACTGGCTCAACGCAATGAATGTATTTGCGGGGAGATAGTAGAAATATTACCGTTGGCGCAATCTACCGTATCCCAACATTTGAAAGAATTAAAAAATGCCGGCTTGATAAAAGGTACAATTGATGGCCCACGCAATTGTTATTGCATCAACTGGAAGGCTTTTGAAAAATTCAACCAGGAGTTTAGCTGGCTTTTCAATAACCTTAAAATTAAGAATGAAAAATCGTGTTGTTAACTTTTAAAAAAAAAAATGTATGCAAACAGACAATGAACTAAAAGAAATCGTAAGGCAAAAGTATAGCGAAATAGCATTACAGGATAAGGAAACCAACCAGTCTTCGTGCTGTGGGGCCAGTGGTTGTAGCTCGGAAGTCTATAACATCATGAGTGATGATTATACAAAGCTGGAAGGCTATAATGCCGATGCAGACTTAGGTTTAGGCTGCGGCTTACCTACCGAATTCGCCAAAATAAAAGAAGGTGATACGGTGATTGATTTAGGTAGCGGGGCCGGCAATGATTGTTTTATAGTTAGGAGATACACTGGTGAAAAAGGAAAAGTGATTGGTATTGATTTTACAACAGCAATGATTGAAAAAGCCAGGGCGAATGCAGAAAAACTTTCATTTCATAATGTGGAGTTCAGGCAGGGTGATATTGAACAAATACCTGTTTCGTCCAATGTGGCTGATGTTGTTGTTAGTAATTGTGTATTGAATTTGGTACCCAACAAGCAGGCGGTTATTAAAGAAATATTCAGGGTGTTGAAACCGGGTGGCCATTTTTCTATTGCTGATATTGTACTGGAAGGCGCATTGCCTGCCAAATGGAAAGAAGTGGCGGAATTATATGCAGGCTGTGTTTCAGGCGCCATTCAAAAACAGGTGTACCTTGAATTGATTGAAGCAGCAGGTTTTAAAAATGTGGCGCTGCAAAAAGATAAACCCATCATTATTCCGGATGATATTTTGATCAATCATTTAACGGCTGCAGAAATACAGGATTATAAAAATGGCAACACGAAAATTTCCAGCATTACCGTGTATGCGGAAAAAGCTTTGCAAAAGGAAAGTAATTGTTCACCCGGTGGTGGTTGTTGCTAATTTATTAATCAACTTTTATTATCCATGAAAAAATATGCAGCAGAATTTACCGGAACTTTTGCAATGGTATTTTTTGGAACAGGGGCAGCTATTTTAAATGAGATTTCAGGTGGTTCAGTTACACAAATGGGTATATCCATTGCGTTTGGTTTAAGCGTTTCGATAGTCATACTAACATTGGGGCATATATCAGGTCCGCATATTAATCCTGCGGTTACTGTTGCATTAGCCGTTAACCGTCATTTTCGCTGGAAATTAGTACTGCCCTATATCATCAGCCAGCTTATGGGTGCGATACTGGCAAGTGGTATTTTAAAGCTGCTGTTTCCTGCATCCGTGTTTTTGGGTGGCACGCTACCATCGGGGTCTGTATTACAATCTTTTTTGTTGGAAATATTGCTGGCGTTTTTATTGATGCTGGCCATTTTACAGGTGATAAAAAGTGTATCGGCGAATAAAGTAACAGGTGCAGTAATAATTGGCGCTGTTGTGTTATTGGGGGCATATTTTGCGGGGCCCGTTAGCGGCGCCTCCATGAACCCCGCAAGGTCTTTTGGGCCTGCGATCGTTGGTAATCATCCGCAACATTTGTGGATTTATCTTACGGCGCCATTTATTGGTATGCTACTGGCAGGGATAATTTTCAAAATATTCAATACAAAAATAAAATGAGCAAAATAAAACTGCTGTTTGTATGTATAGAAAACAGTAACCGTTCACAGATGAGCCAGGCATTCGCGAAAATGCTGGGCGGCGATAATGTAGAAGCGTACAGTGCAGGTAGCAAACCAAGCGGCATTGTAAATGCCAAAGCCATTGCGGCCATGAAAGAACTGGAGTATGACCTGAGTACCCACGATAGTAAAAGCCTGGAGGAAGTAAAAGCATTCGCACCATTTGATGTGGTAGTAACCATGGGTTGCGGCGATGCCTGCCCCTGGATGCCAGCCAAACAATTTATAGACTGGCAGGTACCTGACCCCAAACACATGGGGCGGGAGCAGTTTAATGAAGTGCGGGATTTTATAAAAGGGAAAGTGAAGGGACTGATTGAGGGGTTGGAATAACAAAATACTTGACCCACTACTGGTTTGTCACATAAGTAAGTAGTAAATATTTATGACAAGTTTTTAATTGCACAGTGCGGTTTTTACATCAAAAAAAGTTTATACAAATCGAAACCGTTATCCACACTTTCAATATCAGCACGGTCTCAATTGTTTTACCCATACCTACTTCATCGGCTATTAAAAAACGCAGGTACTGACCTGCCATCACTTTTTCAAGCACTACTATTTGATGCGGCAATGGAATTACGTTACTTTCTAATGGAGCAAGCATTGATTGTTTGAAAACCTCACTTTTTACTTTAACAGCTATTGTTTTAAATGTAATTTCCGCATCTGTTGGAAGTTTTTTTTCATCCGTAAATTCTGAAAATGGAACAGACTTTATCTCACCTGTTAATAGGATTTTTATTTCGGCTATGGATTTGCCGAAAACTGATTATTGAGATAGGATGATAACTTCTTTATCCAGATATTTAACTATAGATAGACTCTTTTACTTTTTCTTGCCAATAAACCGGGTATAATTTCATCTGCTAACGACATGCCTGTTATGACTGCATGTGCATTGTTAGTGCCATCTGGCAATGGATCATGCAATGTGTTTAGATTTTCTATATTTAAAACCGATTGATTGCTTATTTCAAAAAGAAAATGCCTGAGTTGATTACCTATTGATTTTGCAGGTGTGGTCATAGATTTTACATCAACTGAAAGCTCACCATTATCTGTTTCACGAAGCTTAAACACCCTTGATGTAGCTGTACCATCAGGATTCATGTATTTTTTCTCTGGTGTGCTAAAACCTCGCCGATATAGCCATTCCCGGGTACTTACTGGTTTTCTGTCGGGCATTAACAGCTATTTTTGGTTTAACCAGTTTAACAACCCGGGTAAATCGGTTGTATTAAAAGTTTGCTGAGAAGCTATTCCTTGTTCAGGAAATAATACTGCTACAGACCTTTCCTGATATAATATAATTTCAATTGACTTGCTTTTATTTTTGCTTCTAATATCCAGCATTATTTCACCATTTGGCCCTGGAGCAGTATGAAAAATTGGCTGACCATGTTTGTCTAAAAGGGATGTAATGGCCTTTGCATTTCTGATTGCTGCAACAGCAGGTGCTTTTGCACCATCCTCGTCCCAATTATCCTTCAAAGTTGCATATTCATTTAAGAGGTGCATAATTCTTCCATTTAAATTAAATTCACCTGGATATGCTAAAATAACACTTGCCGTGGATGGCCTCCTATCATCTATACAATGACTACGAACAGATGCTACTGAACATGCCGGAATACTTTGTGCAGGAGCAGAATAATTATCAATCAAGGCTGGCATAAAATTCGGGGTTTAGCATTTTTTTAAACATATCAGATGCTGCGGTATGGGCATTTTCAAGCCATTCTACTATTTCTTCCTGCTTAAAGTTACATTTTTTTTCTATAGTTGTTGTCCATATTACGGATGGCTTTTGATTCTGATTATTAGTGCCGTTTGCAATAGTCAATTGCATTTCTGAGCCATCTTCCAACTCAAAGCTTTGAAACAGGTTAAAGCTTTGAGGTTTGCCAGGTAATGGATAATTTGATTGAATATTGGTGCGTAAATTCACCTCCACAAATACTTTTGGATCTTCATCAGCTACATCCCAGGCATCAACGTATTGCAATTTAGCCTTATTAAACTTAATAGGATCTTCGTAAGAAGCAATTAGCATTTCTATTGCATTTAGTACGGTTGGTTTATAGGTATGCTCCCATTCATATCCCAATTCCACTTCATTCACTGCAAGCATACCAAAGCCATGCTGTATTACCGGCCATTTAAATTCACCCTTCCAATATTGATGCAAAGGGGCCCCGTATATCCGAAACGGTATCCCATCTGGTATTAATTTTTTATGCACCGGGTATTCCGGTTTTAGTTTTTCCCACAATTTACCCTGTGCCAAATCAAAGCCATCATCCACCGGAGCCCCTGAGTTATCTATGCTACCAGACCAGTGAAGTTCAAAAATAACTTCTTTAAGTGGTGCAAATTTTAATTTAGCCTTGCTCATAATACAAATCTACTGGTTAAACGTTGTCTTTTGCAATATCGTAAAACATTAGCCTTTGAAACAACCTTGTTTTTTATCTAACCCTGCTACGTTTGCAACTACAAATCCTGCTCTTTGTAATCCCGTTTGAATCTCGTTCCATACATTTGCAATTATATTAGTAAGATCTGCTATTATCCATCTGCAGGTTTTAAAACACGATAATATTTTTCAAAGTATTTAGTCCAGATGTTCACTTCTTCATAGGTCATGTGTAATTTGGCGGCCAGGCTTACTAATAAATCCACACACCATTTAAATGTTTTGTTCATGCTATTTAATATATTGGTTAATTAATTTCCTGCAGTTCCCACACAAAAATCTT
>JANOTW010000275.1:0-5326 GCA_031416575.1 Ferruginibacter sp. | reverse complement strand
GCGTTTTTTATTGAGCAAAAAGGGTTTACCGTTTTACAACATAACACGGAGGACCTGGAAAAATTAGCTTCTTGAACACATAGCCCTTCTTCTTCGGAACCTGCTACAACTACCGCCGCAAAAAAAGCGATCCCCGCAAATCGAAACTTCACTTTACGTTCTCATGCTTACAGGGTCAGCTTTTTGGATGCGACAAAAGGCGTAATTGTATCACCTGATAAAGCTTTGCCCACCTACAACAATTATTTTTTGGGAAATGATAAAAGTAAGTGGAAAGGGGATTGTAAAATATACCAGGCGGTTACTTATAAAAACATGTACCCGGATATTGATGTAAGGTATTACACGGATGCGGGAACATTGAAGTATGATATCATTGTGCGGCCGGGAGGAAATATAAACGACATCGCATTAAAGTATGAGGGAGTGGATAAGCTGGAAGTGAGAAACAAAGAACTGGTGATAGGAACTTCCGTAGGTGAGATAAAAGAATTATATCCTTATACCTACCAGGTGCAGAATGGAACCAGGCAAACACTGGATTGCAAATATGTTGTGAATGGAAATGTAGTAAGATTTAAAATAAAAGATTACTTACCCAATGAAACCATCGTAATTGACCCTACTTTAATTTTCGCTTCATTTACAGGCAGCACCACGGATAACTGGGGATATACCGCGACACCCGGGCCGGATGGAAGTTTTTTTGCGGGTGGTATTTCTTTTGGAAGCGGGTTTCCTGTTTCCTTAGGGGCTTTTGATCAAACCTTTAATGGTGGCGTGGACGAAGATTCAAATGGCCCTTATGATATCGCCATCATTAAATTATCGCCGGATGGCGTTAATAGGATTTACGCAACTTATATAGGTGGAAGCGGTAATGAACAACCTCACAGCATGATGTGTGATGCCGGGGGCAACCTGGTAATCGCCGGCCGGTCAAATTCTTTTTCAAACCAGGATGCAACAAAAAATTATCCTATCCTTATACCCAGGATAGGGCCTGTGGGAGGGTATGATATTGTTGTTACAAAATTTAATGCAACAGGTACTTCATTAATAGGGTCGGTCGCCATAGGGGGAAGTAATGATGATGGCGTAAATATCCGGAAGAAATTTGATACGCCGGATGGTGCGGAAACTACCAGGCGGAATTATGGCGATGATGCCAGAAGTGAAGTTATGCTGGATGGGGGTAATAATATCTTTGTAGTTTCCTGTACGCAATCTTCCAATTTTCCTGTGGCAGGCTCCCCCATACAGACTGTATTTGGAGGCGGAAAACAGGATGGTGTAATCCTGAAATTTAATGCTAATCTTTCCACAAGGATTTTTAGTACTTTTTTTGGTGGTATTGGCAGCGATGCTTGTTTTGTTTTATCTATAAATCCACTTACAGGTAATTTATATGTAGCAGGTGGTACCAGCAGTACGAACCTGCCAGGTAATAAAACGGGTGTTATTAACCCTGCTTTTCAGGGTGGTGAAGTGGATGGATTTGTAACACAAATTCTTCCTGATGGATCAGGGATTATAAAAACAACTTATTTGGGTACCAGCGGAAATGACCTTGTGTATGGTATTCAGTTTGATAAATTTGGGTTTCCTTATGTAACCGGCACTACCTCCGGCGTCTGGACTGTTAGTAATGCAGCTTTCAGTAATCCGGGAGGAAAGCAATTTATCAGCAAAATGTTGCCTGACCTTTCTGCATTTGTTTATTCTACGGTATTTGGTACAAACTCACCCATTCCAAATATTTCAATTACCGCGTTTTTAGTAGATCGTTGCCAGAATGTTTATGTATCCGGCTGGGGCGGTAAGTTCAATCATGACAGAGGTTACCCGAATGCCGGCACAAATGGCTTACCTGTTACCGGAGACGCTATTCAAGCCGGTACGGATGGTAATGATTTCTATTTTTTCGTTTTGGAAAAAAATGCGGTAAGGCAGTTGTTTGGTAGTTTTTATGGACAAAGAGGAGGCTTCGATGACCATGTAGATGGCGGAACAAGCCGGTTTGATGCGAATGGGATTATTTACCAGGCGATATGCGCCAACTGTGGGGGAAGAAGTAATCCAGCCGTTGTCTTTCCTACCACTCCGGGTGTATGGGCCCCAAGAAACGGATCCAATAACTGTAATGAAGCGGCGGTTAAAATAGAAATGAATTTTGGTGGTATCGGAGCCAGTATTAAAACCACCATCAATGGGGTGATTGATACGATAGGTTGTGTTCCGCTGACTGTAACGTTTACGGATACGCTGGCAAAGGGTAAAAGCTATATCTGGAATTTTGGAGATAATTCACCTGACGTAATCCAGGCTTCAAATACAGTTAACCATACTTATAATTTAGTGGGCACCTACAGGGTTCGGTTAGTATCTGTTGATTCCGCCACTTGTAATATTTCAGATACGGCATATGCCCGGGTTAGGGTCGGGAATAATATAGTAGTCCCGGATTTTATCCCTTCTAAAATCGGTGGTTGCCAAAGTTTGACATTTCAATTTCAGAATACAACTACGGCTGTATTGCCCGTTTACTCGCCCACTTCTTTTTTATGGGATTATGGCGATAATACCACTCCTCAAAGAGCTGGCTTTGCAACTACTACTCATACCTATGCAGCAACGGGAACCTATATTGTAAAATTAACGGTAGATGATTCTACTTTTTGTAATGCACCGGATAGTGTAAAAAAGGTTATCCGTTTGGCGGTGAATGTACAGGCCCGGTTTGATACGCCTGATAAAGGATGCGTGCCCTATACCGCTAAATTTAAAAATACTTCATTAGGTGGTATGGATTTTTTATGGGATTTTGGCGACGGAACTACCTCTACGGCTATAGACCCTACCCACCTTTATGGCAACACCGGAACTTATATCGTAAAATTAACCGCAATAGATACCACCACCTGTAACCGCACGGACACGTATAATTTTTCAATAACGGTTTTCCCGATACCCTCCGCAGGGTTTAGTTTTTCACCCATTCCTGTGGAACAAAACAGGCCTGCGAACTTTAATAATTTTTCAAGCGGGGCTATTAGTTATATATGGAATTTTGGAGACAAACAAACGTCCACGCTGACTAATCCAAGTCACCAGTTTAATGCAACGGGTACATACAATGTTTGCCTGGTAGCGAAAAATATTGCGGGGTGCGTGGATACTTTTTGCCTGGATGTACCCGCATTGGTGCTTCCATTATTAGATGTGCCAAATGCTTTTACCCCGGGAAAGTTTGGTGTCAACAGCGTGGTTAAAGTAGTGGGGTTTGGTATTGGAAAAATGGATTGGAAAATATTTAACCGCTGGGGGCAAAGAGTGTTTTCCAGCAATAGCCAGGCTACAGGATGGGATGGGACATTTAAAGGCGCTTTGCAACCAATGGATGTTTATACCTATACACTGGATGTAGAATTTACGGATGGAAAGAAAACCAGAAAAACAGGTGATATATCTTTGCTCCGGTAGCTTGGGTATCAACGGCAATATTTCTGATTTAAATATATAAATGTAGAAATGAAGTTAAACGGAAAAATAGTAATCCTGGTGGCATTTAGTTTGCAGGCTGTAACATTTTTACATGCCCAGGACCTTCATTTTTCACAATTTTTTAATTCTCCGCTTACTACCAATCCTGCTAATACTGGTTTTATACCCGATGCGGATTACAGGATTGGAGCTCATTATCGTAATCAATACTCTTCTATATTAGCATCTCCTTATAAAACGATCAGCGTTTTTGGGGATGCCCAATTGTTACGAAATAAAATTGAGAATGGCTGGTTAGGGCTTGGAGGTTTAATTTTAAGCGATGTTGCCGGAAGTGGTGGATTGCGTTCAACAAAAATTTATGGATCGCTGGCCTATCACCAGCAGTTAGGTAACAGTAGTTTGTTAAGCGCCGGTTTTAATGTAGGCTGGGCCAACAAAAGAATTGATGTTAGTAAACTTAGTTTTCCTGATCAGTTTGATGGAAAGTTCTTTGATAATACATTACCCTCTTCCGTAATTCTTAACACCAATAGTATAAACTACCTTGATATACAGGCAGGGTTGAACTATGCTTATTTCCCTACTGAAGATATTTATTTAAACGGGGGTTATTCCATTCATCATGTAAATGGCCCGCAGGAAACTTTTTTTAGCGGGATACCCGATAGCAGTAAAATACCAATGCGCCATATTGGTTTTTTAAATGCATTGATAAAAGTAAATGACCGGGTAATTATTAACCCGAATATTTACTATACCAACCAGGCACGTTCAAGCGAATTCGTATTGGGTTTAAACGCCAACTATAATTTGTCGGGCGAAGGAGGGGAGAAGCAGTTAATTGCCGGGCTTTATTATCGTGCAGGCGATGCAGCTATTGCGGTGGTTGGTTTTGAAATAAAGAACATCAGGTTTACTTTTAGTTACGATGCTACAACTTCCTCATTAAGCAAATACAATAACTACCGGGGCGCCAGCGAATTTAATATTTTAAAGAAAGGGTTTTATAGCGAAACAAATAGTGGTTCCCGCCAGGTTTTATGTCCCAAATTCTAATGGTGATTAAATCAGGCAATTCAAATTAAGTACCTTTTTATTTGGTTAAACCCGGGTCTGGTAACCACCGGGATGCGCTGAATAAAATCCGGCGGCAAATATGATATTCTAAATATTGGATCCTAAAAAATAATTCAATACACAGAAAAAAAAAATAAAATGCCATCAATCAAAAGTTCGGAAATGCTTGCTATTCGCAGTTTAAAGTGCATGCTTTTTTATCTTTGTTGTCCGGGCAGAAGTATTTCAATTAAGCATCGTTGCATCGCCCTCTTGTACTGAATACCATTGGGGAACTTTAATTGCGTTATACTGGGCGGTTCATCAGGCGCAGTTAATGAACTGGCACAAGGCCTCCCCGCTAACCAGCGGGGCCGGGGGCAAAAAAGGGCCTTCAAATTATTTTCTGAATATATAACCTACTGTTAAATTTTTGACGCATAAATTTGCACGATGAAAAAAATAATTCTGACAGCAATGTTATTTAATTTGTTTCTGACGGTAAAAGCCCAGGATGAGGAAGAAGAAAAGACAGGTGGATTTAAGAAAGAAAATCTTTTTACCGGTGGTAATGTGAACGTTTCTTTCTTTAATGGTACTACAGCTTTGGGCGTTAGTCCTTATTTTGGCTATAGTATCACTAACTGGCTTGATGTGGCAGTCAGTCTTAATTTTAATTATATTTCTCAGCGGGATGTTGAAGTATATGGTGATAAGGTTCGGCAAACTATACTTGGTCCGGGAGCTTTTGTAAGAGTATTCC
>JANOTW010000274.1:0-1900 GCA_031416575.1 Ferruginibacter sp. | reverse complement strand
ACAGCGATTTTATTAATCAAATTTAAGCGTTGCCGGTTGCCTATCTTTATCTAAACTTGCTTTTTTGACGGGTTGCCGGGAAAAATGGAACTTTAAAGTACTTAAACGTTTATTATGAAAATACGATTATTCAGTTTTCTTCTTTGCTTATTCTCCCTTCCCTTTATTGTTGCTGCCCAACGGCCTGATACAACCGGCTCTGCCGCTCTTTTTCAAAAAATAATGGCCGGAATAAATACCAAACATGTGAGTTGGGTAAAAAGCAGTGCTAAATCAGTGAACGAAAAAAACATGACTGAGGCAGAAGTAAAAACCCAGACTACTAATTATGCAGTGCTTGGAAACCTGAACAATGCAGACATAGAAACCTTGTGTTTCCTGGTAATGATGCAGGCCGCTAAAAGTGCACAGGAAGACCTGAAGGCAATTATGGCCGGGGTAAAAAATATCAATGAACAAAAAAAGAAAATGCGGGAGGCATTGGCAACGATGCAGAAAAAGAGTACAGGAATATCAAGGGTGCAACTGGATTCATTTACGCTGTTGTTTATTAAAAAGCCTGCCATAACAACCACTCCGGCTTCAAGAACAAAACCCATCACAAAAATGGAGCTTGATAATTTAGCAGGTATCATAAAAAACGACCTTGATTCAATGAGTGAAATGGGAGAGATGGAATCATTACGGCTTCAGATGGCAATGGACAGGCTGAGTAAAATGATGTCCACTCTTTCCAACCTGTTGAAAAAAATCAGTAAAACATCAGAAGAAATAACACAAAATCTGAAGTAAATTTTTTAGAAAATTTCTGCGCAGAACCAGAGAGAAATAGAGTTTGCCATGAATAAATAGTTATAACTCTAAATTAAAATTATGCAGCAAGATTTAGTTTATCGAAACTTGCTTTTTAAATACTGGCAATAAGATAATACATCATCATAAAACAAATTACCAACTTTAGAAATGAACCCAGGAGAAACCCTACAAAGGAACCCAGGGCAGCTTTGAATGATTTTTTGGTACTCTGACCGTAGATCATTTCACCTGCAAAAGCGCCGAGAAAAGGACCAATGATAATACCCCACGGACCCATCCAGAATGCTAATAAAAAACCGATAGTACATCCCCAAACCCCATATTTGGTTCCACCGAATTTTTTGGTGCCCCAGATGGGAATTATAAAATCAAGAATTAATGAAACAACAACGATACCCGCCCAAATCCAGAGAAATTTGCTGGTAAAAGGATCAGGGTCTCTGAACAATTGCATTAATAACCCCGCATACGCAATAGGAGGGCCGGGAATCAGGGGAAGAAGGCTGCCGGCTATACCTATAAGTATTAATAGTATGCCCAGTATAATCCAGAGCCATTCCATGAAAATTCCTTATTTATTTTGAAGTTAAGACAAATAAATATCAAAGGTCTCACCTTACCTTTCCCCATGGAGAGGAACCGGTCACGGGCTGAGGTGCATTAATAAGATGCCATGAAAAAAGGACGTACAAGTGAGTGACACAACAGGCGATGCCATGAAAAACTGAAGCTGGCAAAAAAAACCTCACCTAACCTCTCCCAAGGGAGAGGAACCCGGCACAGCCCCGCCTTCAGGGTCTCTACTTTCGATAACAAATCCCTGACAAGCCTGGACTGTGGGCTGATGGCCCTCTCTTAAAGGAGAGGGTCGGGGTGAGGTCTTTACGAAAAGGCTGACTGCCAATTTTTCACATTACCCTCTCACGGCATAATCATTGACTACCTACAGCGAACTCATTAAAAACTTAAGACATGGGAAAAATAATAGGAATCGATTTAGGAACTACGAATAGCTGCGTTTCTATAATGGAAAACGGCGAACCAGTGGTAATTGCCAATGACGAGGGTCGTCGCACAACCCCGT
>JANOTW010000273.1:0-3538 GCA_031416575.1 Ferruginibacter sp. | reverse complement strand
CCATTCAAAAATTATCATTTGTACAATAAATTATTGTCCGTAATTATAATAAATGAATCAAAGGCGATGTTTTATTTAAAAAAGCGATATATTTCAAGCCATGATTAGAAAAGACTCCTTTGTGTTCTCCGAATTATCTGAGCCACATCGCTTTAGAACAAAAGAAATCCTCAGAAAACATCCGCACATCAGGAAACTAATTGGCAAAAATCCTTTAACCATTTTTGCCATCATCGGCCTGGTAGCATTCCAGGTGGTCATGGCATGGCTGTTATCGGCGCAACCCTGGTGGATAATAATAGGGGCAGCCTATTTATTAGGCGCTTTTGCCGATCATGCATTATTTGTAATGATACACGAATGCGCACACAGGTTGTTATTTAAAAAACCACAGGCCAACCGCCTGGCAGGCATACTCGCTAATATTCCACAGCTTTTCCCCAGCTCGGTTTCTTTTGAAAGGTATCATATCAAGCATCACTCCTTCCAGGGCGTGCATGAGCTGGATGCCGATTTACCTAACAAATGGGAAGCGAAACTGATCAATAATTATTTTATCGGCAAAGTAATATGGTTGTTATTTTATCCCATATTCCAGGTGTTTAGAATTAACAGGTTGAAAGAGATAAAACCTTTTGATGGATGGATTGCGTTAAACTGGGCTGTTCAAATCGCATTTACACTATTCATTACGTTATTGCTTGGCCCTAAAGCCATCGCATTTTTATTACTTAGTTTTTTCTTTTCAATAGGGCTGCACCCATTAGGCGCCAGGTGGATACAGGAACATTATTTAACGCATGGTGAACAGGAAACTTATAGCTACTATGGCCCGCTGAATACCGTAGCTTTTAATGTAGGGTTTCATAATGAGCATCACGATTTTCCCTCTGTACCCTGGAACAGGTTGCCACGGATAAGACAAGGCGCACCCTCATTTTACAATACCTTATTTTATCATACTTCGTGGACAAAATTATTTTTCCGCTTCTTGTTTGATAAAGAGATCTCCCTGTTTTCAAGAATAGTAAGGAATGACCGTGGTAAGGTTAAACTGACGGATGAATCAAAACCCGATGTGGAACTGGTGAACATGAATTATACTTCACAAGGGATAAAAACGTGAAGAAGATTTTTTGTCCTGGCATTGAAGCTATGGGCATCATCGTTGCATCGCCCTCTTGTACTGAATACCATTGGGGAACTTTTATTGCGTTTTAAATTAATAAATTTTACCCCCTTTTGGAACATCCCGACCTGTGCCGACCTTTCGGCATTTTTCGGGAATGGGACGGGGGTAGCCTGTTTTTATTTGTTTAGGGAACAAAATAAAATATCACTAATTTATCCATTGCGCAGTACATATTCATATCCGCAGTCAAATAAATTGGAGCCGTTTAATATTCAATTGATAAAATGACCAAATCAGAATTATTAGCGGAGTTGGCGGGCAATACCTACGTAATGATAAAATCCTCTCCCATTGAAGGGATTGGGGTTTTCGCCATCCGGGATATTCCCAAAGGATGCCGTAACATGTTTTCGCCTCCTGAAAAAGAAAAAGAGGAATGGTTAAAAATCCCACGCCCGGAAATTGATCTTCTACCTCCACATTCCAAACAATTGATTGAAACCTACTGCCTGTATGATGACGAAAATTATTTTGTACCGGAATACGGGTTTAAAAAAATGGACCTCGTTAATTTTCTCAATCATTCTGATACACCCAATGTAATTTCAATAAATGAGGGCGAATTTTTTGAAGCGTTAAGAAATATCCCCACCGGTGAAGAACTGCTGGCAGACTATGGAGCGTTAGTAAATGAAGAATAAGGATATTGGATTTATGTTACCGGCCCCAACCTTTATAAACGAAGCCAAACGTATTGAATTTTAATTTGAGTTAGCTTAGTGCAAAATCTACAGGTTTCACGATAAAATCAAAACGATATGAAACACTTATTAAAAACAACCCCCATTTATGCTATTGCACTTGTCAGCTTGCTAATAGCTGCCTGTAACAATGGAAAACCCACACCTGGCGTGGCTGAAATTAAAAAAGATACAATTGATTGCCCGCCGGGAAGCAGCAAATTGGATATTCAGAAGATAGAGCAGGTAACCGGAATGAAAGGAGTTGAAAAAAATGGGGAATATAAAATTACTGTTCCGCAAAATGACCTGAACATCGTTGTAGATGGATTTAAGATCATTCCGCCAATGGGGTTAAGTAGCTGGATAGCATTTACCCCTTGTGCTGACAGCGTGATGATGATGGGAGATATTATCTTAACTGAAAATGACCTGGCACCAGTACAACAGGAAGTAATCAGGCAAGGATTAACAATAACTGCTATTCATAATCATTTTGTGCGCAACAGGCCTAATGTAATCTACATGCACATTGATGGTTTTGGAAACATTACAAAGCTTTCTGGTATTGCAAAAGCAATATTTGATAAAGTGGCCCAGGTGAGGGGTATAGATCCAAAAGCAGGCAAACCGGATAGTGTTGTAAATACCTTAGATGTAATGATGCTGGATTCCATTATTGGCCATAAGGGAGAAATGAGTAAAGGGGTTTACAAACATACCATTGGCAGGCCTGATGTTATGCTTACAGAACACAATATACCTGTAAGTACATTTATGGGGTTTAATACATGGGCCGCCTGGCAGGGTACTCCTGAAAAAGCTGCCGTAGCAGGGGATTTTACTATGCTGGAAAATGAAGTAGCCCCGGTGATAAAAGCATTGGTAGAAAATGGAATTGAAGTGGTGGCCGTACACAACCACATGGTACATGAAGATCCACGTATTTTCTTTTTACATTATTGGGGCGTTGGCCCGGCTGAGAAACTGGCTAAAGGATTACAGTTTGCTTTAGGTAAAACAGGAAAAGCAATAAATCATTAAGGATGCATTACAACAGTCTCTAACATTACATGGTTAATGCTGCCAGCGCTATCATTTCAGGTTTTTATTTTACTCTGGAAACCGGGTCACTGTCCGATGCCTGCCAGTTGATACTACTTCGCATGTTGACAAATGTTATAATAATAACTTATTAATCCCGGAACCCCTTTGCCCTTCACTAATAAACCCATCTTAATCGGAAGTTTTGAAAATGCCCCACACATGCACCAAAGTACAAGAGTGCCCAAATAAACCGGGCTGATGTTTCGGTAATTACAACGTGGGAAAAATTTACAGGTCATTTATTTTCAAAGAGCGAACTGTTTTTTAAGGGGAGGCATAATTTGAAGACCCTGTTTTGCCCCTGCCCTCCCGATGAATCGGGACAGGCTTTCCCGAAAAATCGGGATGTTCCAAAAGGGCAATATCATTTAGTTAAGAAAAAATGAGAAATTCAATTCGTCCCGTTAGGGACGATATGTGGGTAGAAGAATAATGATAAGGTAATTCGTTCCGTAGGAACGATATGTGAAATGGATTATGAGGTTTATACCAAAATTGGTTGAAACTGAAGTAAAGCACATACCAATCCTACGGATCGAAAAAACATATCCATTAATTG
>JANOTW010000272.1:0-1935 GCA_031416575.1 Ferruginibacter sp. | reverse complement strand
TCAATTAGAGATGAATTCCGCCAATAAAAATCAATACAAGTTCGATGGCGAATGGATAAACCTCGAAGAAAATAAAGCCAAATTGAAAGTAAAGGGTATCCCCATCACCATCGGTAAAAAAATATACTGGAGTAAATATGGAGCCACACTTAAGACAGACAAAGGAGTTTTTTCACTGCGGGTTCCGGCTACGATGGATATAAAGGCATTGGAACAATGGTACAGGATGAACAAGGCAAAAAACTTTACAGAATTTCACAAAGCCCTTAGCATGACGAGCCTGCCCATGTTTAATATAATGTATGCCGACAGGTACGATACTATTTTTTATATTAGTAATGGAAAAATGCCAAAGCGAAACCCGGATCTGAAATATAATTGGAGAAGTACTTTGCCGGGAAATACATCAGCAACATTATGGACAGAGTTTAAGCCGGTGGGTGAATTGCCACAATATCTAAATCCGGCATCAGGATATTTGTTTAATACCAACCATTCTCCATTTCTGGCAACTGATGTGAAATATAATCTTGACATGAGAAAATTTGACAGGACTGACGGTTATGAAACCTATCATAATAACCGTAGCCAGCGGGTAACGGAATTAATAAATGGAGATAAGGCTGATTACAATACTTTCAAACGAATAAAATTTGATCAGCAATTACCAAAGGAATTGAAATACACTTATGGTATTGACAGTATGCTAAACCTGAACGTCAATGATTATCCTGCTTTAAAAGAAGTGATAACCACATTTCAAACTTGGGACAGAAAATCAATTGTCACCAGCAAAGGCGCAGCCATTTTTTTATTGACCTATCATTACCTGGCAGATAAATTAAAAGGTACATCGGCAAGAAAACTTACCATAGCTGAAGCTGTGGAAACATATCAGTATGTATATAATTATATGATGCAGCATTTTGGTAAAACAGATTTGATATTGGGAGATATACAAAAATTAGTTCGTGGAGATGATGCCCGTGCTGCATGGGGCTTTCCGGATGTATTGTCGCCAGCATTTTCTGAACCTTATAAAAATGGAATGAGAAAAGTTACGGGTGGCGATGCCTATATCTGTTTTGTCCGTTATCCGAAAAATGGCGGATTACCCATTATAGAATCAGTCAATACATTCGGAGCTTCCATGCATCCCAATTCGCCTCATTACAAGGACCAGATGACGATGTTTCAAAATCAGCAGACAAAACCTATGACATTGGATAAAAAGGAAGTATTGAGAACGGCTAAAAAAATTTATCATCCCGGAGAATAAGAATGGGACTGATTGATGCGGAGTCTTGTCATTCCGATACTTCGTTCTTCAGTACAGGCTGTGGGGGAATCTAAAATTAATTTTAACTTACGAAAAACTATTCCGTTTAAATGCTTTCAGCTTCTACGATCAAACTATTACGCATACCATTTTCTATTTTTCTGTCACCGTTGTATTTTTTTGCCTTATCGCAGGTGCCGGATATCAACTGGTGGAAAGCCGCATTGGTTTTTATTATCCTTCACTTCTTAATTTATCCCGCCAGTAACGGATACAACAGTTATATGGACAGGGATACAGAAAGCATTGGCGGTATTGAAAAACCACCACCACCATCCCTCCAGCTTTACCTGCTGACGATTATATTAGATACAGCAGCCATTTTGCTGAGCATTCTGATACATCCGTTGTTCCCGGTCTTTATGCTTTTATACATCGGCGCCTCCAAAGCATATAGCTACCGGGGCATCAGGCTGAAGAAATTCCCCATCACCGGGTATCTCACAGTGATTATTTTCCAGGGGGCTTTGACGTTTGGATTAGTTTATTACGGAAGCAATGCCAACACCCAATTCTTCATCCCCTGGCAGGGAATGGTGATTTGTGCATTACTAATTGGGGGCTTTTATCCCCTTACTCAAATATATCAGCATCAA
>JANOTW010000271.1:0-15678 GCA_031416575.1 Ferruginibacter sp. | reverse complement strand
GTTCGTTGATAAAATGAATACCAGTGGAATCAGCGGAAAGAAGGCTGAAAAGTTTATTTTCTTTTTCTTTGATGACATTGACAGAGCATGCCTGAAAAAAGAGAGTTAAAAAGAAAAAAAAGATAAGCCGCATGAGGAATGGGAGAATGGTCAATGATGAAACGATTATTACGAAAAGTCAATTCTTTAATTCAAATACTACGGGTTGGAAATCCATAGGTTGAAGGCAGGACTGAAAGTTCATTTGGTGGCTTCGCCGATTTTTTTATTCTTTTTATCTGCATCATTTTAAAATGTTGGTAGAAGGTAAAACCCTAAACTAATGTCAATAGCCTGAACTAAACTTCGCAACGGATAAAAACGTGAATAATTTTTTGTCCAGGCTGTGAAGCAATGGGGAGCATCGTTGCATCGCCCTCTTGTACCGCATACCATTGGGGACCTTTAATTGCGTTTTAAATTAATAATTATCACCCCCTCAGGGGATGGGGGTAGGCTATTTTATTTGGTTATCAAACAAAACAAAATCCACTAATTTACCCGTTGTGCAGTATAGCGTGTTGAGACCAGTAAATTAAAGAGTGTCTAATATGTTTTAATAAATCCGGTTCATATATTCACAATTCTATTCATTAACCATTCTCCATCATCGGGTGCATCCCAAATTGTCGCTGGCTGGTGGGACACCAGCCAGGGGAAGCCCGCCGTGGTCGGTGTTCCACCGACCACGTACCTGATAACTGTAGCGACAATTTGAGATGCACCACCATCATCAATATCCCGGATTTTGTTTTAATTTAGGATTAGTATTTAAAACATTGGCAGGAATTGGCATTAATTTCCGGTATTCACCATTGGGCTTATGTGAAAGCCATGATTTTGTGGTGAAAATACCAAAACGCATCATATCCTGGCGCCTGCGTGCTTCCTGGTTAAATTCCCAACCCAGTTCATCGAGGAAGCGGCCATACTGAATATCTGCACCACCTTCAACCGTTGTAACTTTATAATCCCTTCGGCCATAATTATACACACTGCCCTGCTGCAATTCAGCGCCTGTTACCAAAGCCTTAGCGGGGTTGGAAATAAAGCTTCTTGCCCTGATAGCAGATACTATGGTTGCCGCTTCATTTGCTTTACCGGTACGTAACAAGCACTCGGCTTTCATCATCATTACATCAGTAAGCCTGAATAAAGGAATATCATTGCTTAAACTGACAAGCGCACCCATTTTGTATTTGTATTTCCCCAATTTAAAACCATGCACTTCCTGCGCAGAATCAACACCGGGAATCGCATTGATAAACGTAAGGGGTTGGCCGCTAAATGAACCGTAACCGCCTTTCAGCTGCACTCCAGTGGAGGAAAATTGCGGCCCCTGGATCCAGTTTTCTTTTAAACGCAGATCCTGCGGATCATAGGTGTCAATATATTGTGGAATGGCCGAAATACCGCCCCAGCTTGAAGTTGCCAGGTTATAGGTTTTCTGGTTTTCAGGATGTAAAGTTTCCATGTGGAGAACCATGCCCCCGGCATAAATCTCATCATAAGGTACGGCAAAAATAATTTCACTATTGGTAGAGTTTTCTGTTGCAAATATTGCCCGCTGTGTAGGGCTTAGCGAATACTTGCCGGAAGTTAAAATGGCATCACAGGCCGCAATGCATTTGTCCCATTGCTGGGTACCGGTATAAACCTGCGCATTTAGATAAATTTTAGCTAATACTGCATAAGCTGCCCACTTATTAAAACGTCCGTAGTATAAACGGTTAGCCTGGCTGTTTAATAAGGGTAAAGACTCGTTCAATTCTTTAATAATAAAATCATATACCTGCTGGCGTGTATTCTGGTCTGCAAGGAAACCTGGTTTTACATCAAAACGGGTCACAATTGGAACATTTCCGTATAAATCGCACAGCACATAATAAAAGGAGGCTCGCAGGGCCCGAATTTCCGCCAATATGCTATCTTTTCCGGACGCAACAGGAACAGCACCGGATTCAATCTGGAAAATCAAACGATTACAATTAGTTATTCCTGCATACGCTGAAGTCCAGTTACCGCCGGTACCATCCGTATTAGTCCAGGTATGCTCATGCAGTCTGCGGTAACTTCCATCATCCACCCATCCATATGGCCGGGCAGTGATTACAAGTTCATCCGCGGTTACCTCCTGGGTACGGAAAAAGTTACTGCCACCGTAACCCAATACATTCCTCCAGGCACCATATGCCGGCCCTATCAATGACACCAGATCTTTGGCACCCGGGGTAAACTGGTCGGATATAATCTCCGTGTAATTTTTGTCGGCCAGTTTAGTACAGGAACCAAGGAAAAGAACTCCGGAAGCTAAGATAATGAATACCCAAATTATATTTTTATAATGTCTCATTTTCGATTTATTTTATTATTTAAAAAGTTACGTTAAATCCAAAAGTGAAGGTCCGGGCACTGGGATATTTATCTCTATCATCATTACCAGGGGTAAGGCCTAAACTGTTTACTTCAGGATCTATTCCTTTATAACCGGTTATTACCAGGGTGTTCAACATGGCTACGTAGATGCGGGCATTTTTTACAATGTTTTTAATATTGCCTATGCGGTAACCAAGTGTCATGTTGTCCACTTTCCAGAAATTACCGTCCTCAATATAATAACTGTTATACTGTAATGGCACGTTCTTATCCATAACTGCTTTGCCAAATACTTTATCATATGCAGAGTTCAGTTGGTTGTATTGGGTACGGCCTGTGTTTTCATAATACATGCGCTGGAAGTTAAGAATTTGAAAGCCGAATGCGCCACGCATAGTGATGGCCAAATCGAATTTTTTGTAGCGAAAATTATTATTCCAACCGGCATAATATTTAGGCAACCCGTTTCCGAGAACCATTTTATCCTCGTCTGCAGCTTTAAAATTCTGAAATGAAACGGGCTTCCCGTCCCTACCCTGGTAAACCCAATTTCCTTTATCATCAACATCAATAACTTTAAATCCGTAAAATTCTCCAATCGCCCTGCCAACTTTTACGCGGTGTGTGTAGGTCTGAATAGGCTCTCCCGTTCCGCCAACGTTAAAGAAGTCATTCGTTGTTTTATAATCCTGGTTAGACAAGGAAACTAATTTATTCGCATTGGTGGAAAAGATAACAGTGGAAGACCATTCAAAATCTTTTTTGGAAACAGGAATGAGATTTACAATGGCTTCAATCCCCTTATTTTCCATCACTCCAACATTGGCCCAGGTGGTACCAAACAAGTTAGGGGGAGTTGGTACGGGGAATTGATACAACAGGCCATTTACTTTGCGTTTGTAGGCATCAAATGAACCGCTGACCCTTCCTTTGTATAACGAGAAGTCAAGTCCAATGTTAAATTCCGCTTTTTCTTCCCAGCGAAGATTTGGGTTAGGATTACTGGTAGGTACCAATTGAGGGACCCAACGTCCATCGGACAAAGTAAAGCCACTATAACCTAAACGGGCCACCCCTAAAAAAAGAGATTGAGGAGGTGTACCGGTTACACCGTAGCCCACACGTAATTTCAAATCTTCAATGGCGGTTATTTTCTCCATAAACTTCTCCTTATTGATTCTCCAGCCTACAGAAACGGCAGGAAATGTACCCCATGGATACTTAGCGCCTACAAGCGCAGAAGTAGCTTCATGGCGCACACTGGCCATCAACAAATATTTATCCATAAAACTGTAAGTCGCCCTTCCAAAGAAACCAATTAAATTTCTCCGGTTTTTATCTGAACTTAAGTCAGTAATTCCACGGCGCCTGGCATCTCCCTGGCCTATATTATTGTAAGTAAATAAATCCGTGGGGAAATCCCAGTTTTCCGCGAATAAATTTTCAAATGTATTATCCTGGTAAGAATAACCGCCTAATACCGAGAAGGAATGATTGCCAATGGATTTAATATAGTTGGCTGTTATTTCCATAAGGTTTTCCATGGTTTGCGTAGTTCCGCGGGAGGCATAGCCATTCCTGGTGTCCCGTATATTGGATATATGTCTCTTGGTTTCTGAATATCCTCTTAATTCGTTAAACTTGGTACGGGCAAACAAGCCGGTAATTGTTAGCCCTGCCATTGGTTTTAATGTTATGGTACCTGCAACCCGGGTACTCTGATTATTATTTTCACCATCGCTCTCTCTTATACGGGAAATAGGATTTTCATATAAATAAAGGCCCGTTTGCTCAGCCCATGATCCATCCGGGTTCTTAACGGGGCTGGTAGGATTACGGATAAGTGCCTGCCGGTAGGTGTATCCGTTAAAGTCGAAACCATTTCCGGAAGTATTATACCGCTGATCAGTATTAATCAGGTTAAAATTTGCCTTTAATATTCCATTAAACATTGAATGATTGATATCAAAACGACCGCTTAGTGCACGATTGTCAGACTCCAGCATGATCCCTTCAAAACTACGGTAGTTTAAATTTACCAGGTAATTTGTTTGAACATTTCCCCCACGGTAAGTAAGATTGTGAACATGAGAAAGTGGTTTTTGTATTACCTCATTGAACCAATCCGTACTAGCTCCAAGGTCTGAAAAAGCAACCCCATCAGCTTTTTTCTGACGATATTGCTGGGCGGTCAACATATCAGGCCTGCGGGCGATTTCCTGGGTGCTTATAAAACCACTGTATTCAACCGACTGAATGTGGCCGTTCGATTTGCGGGTAGTTATCAGGATTACTCCATTAGTACCCCTGGTGCCAAAAATAGCCGCTGCGGCCCCATCTTTCAAAACATCAATAGATTCAATATCTTCAGGAGCTACCGTGCGCAAATTGCCCGGAATGCCATCCACTAAAATTAATGGTTGAGAACTAGCATTGATTGAGTTAATACCCCGCAGAACAATCTGTGAGTTACTGACAGGACTACCTGTGGGTGTAACAATTGACAAACCGGCAACCTTTCCCTGCAGGAGCTGGCCCGCATCGTTCACAGCACCCTTTACAAAATTTTCTGATTTAACGGAAGCTATAGAAGCTGTCAGTTCTTTTTTCTTTTGGGTTCCATATCCAATAACCACCACTTCATCAAGTTTTGATGAAGAACGCGCCATTTCAATGTTAAACGGTTGTTGGTTCCCGATAGCTACTTCCTGCGTAATATAGCCCGTATTGGAAATTACCAGAACACCTCCGGCATCTGGTACAGAAAGGCTAAATTGACCTTTTGCATCTGTAAAGGTGCCAATTTTAGTGCCTTTTAGCTGAATAGTTACACCTACCAGGAACTCGCCGGTTTGTGATTCCGAAACAGTTCCGGTAATAATTTTATCCAATAAAAAATGTTCAAACGGGCTATTAGACTTTGCCGAAACATGCAAAGAAAATAGTAGGGGAATGACAAAGATTAAAATGGCGGAAATTTTTTTCATAAATAAGCATGGTTTTGGGTCGTTAAAAAAAATTTATATTGTAAATATATTTTTTAAACAAGGAAAGAACAATAACATAATTATCCAATTTTTGACTTATTTTACCTTATTTGCAACATAAGCTGTAGCTAAGGAAGATATTGTACAAATATTTGCATCAATGGCTCAAATCATTTTGCTCATGGCCAAAACCCCATTTATAAATTTTCATTAAAAAAGAAAAGCGAATTCAGGATATTTTTCTCCCAATAAGTCCATTCATGTCCCCCTTTAAACTCCTTGTAGATATGCGGAATTCCATTTTCATTCATGCTTTGATCCAATTTGCGGTTATATGATATCAACTGATCATCCAACCCGCAATCAAAATAAATGGGAGGAAGTTGGTCCCGGTGTTTAAGAAAGGTTAGAAATACATCTTCGTCAACAGGGTTTTCCTGGCTATAATTCAATAAATCCTCTTCCACAAAAAGGCTCATTTGTGAAAGGCTTGTAATGGCTGAATGCGCTGCGATGGCCTTAAATTTCCCACTATACTTAGCTCCTATTCTTAACGAACCAAAACCACCCATTGAAAGACCACTGATAAACAAGGATGATCCCTCAGTAACACCGGGAATCATTTGTTTCATTGCATTCGGAATATCAGATGCGATCCACTTTTCAAAATCCAGGCTGTTATGCGGAAGGTAAGCTGAGCCATCACCCCATAAGCCATCAGACGGCATGGCAATAACCATATTAGGCAACCTGCCTTCCTTAATCAATTTCATAACTTTCAGATGAATACCGGTTCGAAAAGGCCAGCTCCAGGCACTTCCATACACTCCATGTAAAAGTATAACTACCGGGCATGAACTATCTTCCTGAATGCCGGGCGGAACAAATACACAACAATCCCCTCTTCCCCGCAGGGCAGGGGTTTTGATGGTAATGAAACGAAGGTTATTGGATTCAAACCGTGGTTCAGAAATTTCAATCCTTTTGGGTTCCCGCATAATAGGTATTTAAAAAACAATTACACCTTTTGCATTTTTACCTTCGAGCATATCATCAAAAGCCTCCCTGAGTTGTGCCAATGAATAAGTGCGGGTAATCATTTCTTCCAACATAAGATGTCCATTATCATAATGGTCAATCAAAACAGGGAAATCGATTTGTGGGCGGCATTTGCCATAGAGCGGGTTAATATATAGCTTATCCCATTCGAATAAACGCATGTCGATCGTAATCTCCTGTTCAATGCCGCTTACCTGGACCGCCGTTCCTCCATTTCTTATCATGGCCAGGGGAGCCGCACCTAATTCAGCAACTGCAGTACACTCGAAGGCATAATCCGCTCCTCTTCCACCCAATAATATATTAACCCGGCCTGCAGCAGCCTGTAAAACTTTATCTGTTTTATCAGCCATCATTACATCAGTAGCTCCAAATTGAGTAGCCATCTTCAGGCGGGCTTCAATCAGGTCGATGGCAATGATCCGGCTGGCCCCACAGATGCGGGCGCCCTGAATCACGCTCAACCCAACCCCACCAGCGCCTAATACAACCACAGAAGAACCTGCCTTTACCTTGGCCACATTAATTACCGAGCCATATCCAGTCATTACACCGCAACTGATTATACTAGCCGCTGCGAAAGAAATTTTGGACGAGTGATTTTTTACCAGGGCAGAAGCTTTTACCAGCGTATATTCAGCAAGTGTACCTATATTAAAAGATCGAAGGATCGGCTGTTTCTTCCAGGTAGTACCAGCCAAGTGGGCATGCCCCGGCGTATAGCCATTGCCTCCAGCAACAACAGGCGAATTATTTTCGCATATATTTTGATTGCCTTGCAGACATTGAAAACAAAAACCACAGGGTGTGGCCCAATTGAGGATAACCAGATCATTTGGACGAAAACCTTTTACCCGTTCACCCACTTGCACTACCACACCAGCACCTTCATGACCAAGGATCAAAGGCTTACCCCAATACAATGAATCGTGATCCGTATGGCAAAGCCCCGCGGCCCTGATCCTTACCAGCACTTCATCCTCCTGTGGAGACAACACCTCAATATCATCCAATATAAATCCTCCATGGCCGTCGCTAATAGCCGCCTTACAAGTAATTGCCATAGGTTAATTTAAAGGAATTTATAAAACCAATGGATTTAAATCCGATGAAACCAGCGATCCAACGGGTAAATTTTTCAACCAGGTTTTAAGATCATTTTCCTGCCATTTATTTCCCGGGTAAACAATTTTTGCTCCATCAGCTATATAAATAACTGTCATTACCTGGCGCATTTCATGTGATTCGTTTCCCGGCGCACTATGAATGGTATAGCCATAATGCCATGTTGCATCGCCAGCATTCATTTGCGGGGGCCTGCTTATTTCGAATCCATTATCCCTTACATATTTATTAAATTCCTGATCAGATTTATCTGAAATCTCAAAATCAAATACATTTCCGGATTTGTGTGATCCGGAAGCGAATGTCAACATCCCCATATCTTCATTGATATCCACCAAAGGCATCCACATGGTAATCGTTTTGCTGGTATCCACAGGCCAGTAATATTGATCCTGGTGCCATGGCGTAGGCCCTCCGCCTGCTTCTTTAAACAGTGCCTGGTCGTGGTAAATACGGACGTTTTCAACTCCTAATAAATCTGCGGCAATTTTTGCAAATCGTTTTGAAAGCGTAAATTTTTTTACCTTTTCGTCATTCGTCCACAAATTCATTATTTGCAAAAAAGCCTTACCATAAGTGTCACGATCTTCAAGTTTTCGTTTTTCGGCGTTTTGCTGACCAGCAGCATGAAGGATTACGGGCCTAAATGCCTCCATCTCATCTTTCGAAAGAATATTACGAATAAGGGTGTGGCCATTTGTCCGGAATTCCTCAATCTGCTCTTTCGAGACAGGAACAAAGTCACTTAAAGAAGGGAGGTTGGAACCTGGAGTGGACATGACGAGTAATTTTGCACCAAAGTAAATAGTTATTGAATGATTATAAAAGGGCTATATTGGCTAAATATTGTTTTATTTTATCCCTTTACATTATTTACTTATAATTATTAATTATAAACGTCATGATTAAACCTTCTTTTGAGGCTATCAACCCACTATCCCAAAATTCTTTTTTAGTGAGGATATTTGAGGAAGAAGCTTTTACTTCTCCCTATCATTATCATCCTGAATTTGAACTTACGCTTATTACAAAAGGAAGCGGGAAGCGGTATGTTGGAAATCATATGGATTATTTCAAGGAAGGTGATTTGGTTTTTTTAGCTGCAAATTTACCCCACTGCTGGAAAACCGATCGCATCCAAAAGGGGGAAATAAATGCCAGCTCCCTGGTTATTCAGTTTACGGAGAATTTTATGGGAGCAGACTTTTTTAATAAACCGGAGCTGAAAGATATTAAGAACTTATTGGAACGAAGCAGTTGTGGAATCCTGTTTAAAGGGAAGATTGTTCCGGAAATTTCTAACGCGATGAAAAATATGGCCAGGGAAGAAGTGAGGTTTAAGCAATTGACCGTTTTATTTGAAATCCTTTACAATCTTTCCATTACAACCGAATGTACCACGCTAAACCGATTAAGCAATATCGCCGTCCCAAATGGGAGTAACCTTGAAAGACTTAATGCAGTATTCAGTTATATCATAGATAATTTTAAGACTGGCGTTACACTGAATGAAGCGGCTAAGCTGGCTAATATGACCCCCAATGCCTTTTGTAAATATTTTAAAAAAAACACGCATAAAACTTTTATTGAAGTTGTTTTAGAATACCGTCTGCACTACTCAACCATTCAGTTAATTCATACCGACAAATCCGTAGGACAAATTTGCTTTAATTGTGGATTTAGTGACGTTGCTCATTTCAGCCGCATGTTTAAAAAGAAAATGAACATTTCACCCCTACAATTCAAGAAATCGTTTGTTAAAGAATTATAACAGGACGGGTGCATACCAAATTGTCGTTGGCTGGTGGGACACCAGCCAAGGGAAGAAATTAACAAGAAAATTATTTGCACTCCCGGTTTCCGTGCACTTTTGCAGTTTGTACGGAGTGCCATATGTAAACTTGATATTGATCTTTATCTTTCAGCAATGATCCCCTACTACCCTTGGTTATACTGCACAACGTGTAAATCAGTGAAATTTTGTTTTGTTTAAAAACAAAATACAAAACAGGTTACCCCCATCCCTCCCGATGAACCGGGACAGGTTTTCCCGAAAAATGCCGAAAGGTCGGCACAGGTCGGGATGTTCCAAAAGGGGGTAATAATTGTTAATTTAAAACGCAATTAAAGATCCTCAATGGTATTAAGTACAAGAGGGCGATGCAACGATGATGACCATTGCTTCTCTGCCTGGACAAAAAATCTTTTTCATGTTTTTATCCTTTGTGCAGTATTAGTGAAACAGGTTTGAAAAATTGGATATCATTTTGATGCGTTGTTTCAGATATAAATGTGATGAAAAAACGGATGGTGCAATGATATCATATAATGCATATAAAGATGATGATTTTAATAATGAAATGATTATTTTGATAATGAATTTTACCGCAACTGTATTAAAATAATAAAATCACTGGCCGACCGAATATTTCGCAACCAAGGTTGCTCCCTTCCATTGATCAGTGCTAAATGAAACTACAGGAAAGCCTTCCCTGTTAAAAAGGTTGGCATCTTCCGGATTATTGGACCAGGCAAAGCTTACTACCACCGGCTTGTGAACTTTATTGCCTGAAATCACCACCTGGTCATCTTTAATAAGCGCCATTGCAAAATAAAATTGCTGATCTTCTCCCGTTAACTATATTCCCTTCAAATAGCCGTACTTGTTTTTGACCATCAATCCGCTGCCATTATTATTAAAATGGATTATTACTTTATCTCCATGCAACCTTACTTTGGTATGATCATTTTACTTTTACTATAAATTACAATGTAATAAACCGGTATGCCCAATAATGTGATGAGAAGTCCTGGCCAGGTAAACTTTGGTTTATGAATGATCAGCAATAAACAAAAACAGGTACCCATAATTATATATAAAATGGGCAGCACGGGATATCCAAAAGCTTTGTATGGGCGCTCAATATCCGGCTTTTTTTTGCGAAGAATAAAAATGCCTCCAATGGTCAACATATAAAAGCACACTACAACAAAGGATATCATATCCAACAGGTCAGCATATTTTCCACTGAGACACCATGCACATGCAAAAATGCATTGCAACCACAAGGCGTAGGAAGGAACAGCATTATTATTTAGTGAGCCGGCTTTTTTAAAAAATAGTCCATCTTTTGCCATGGTATAATATACCCTGGCACCTGCCAGTATAAGTCCATTGTTACAGCCAAATGTTGAGATCATGATCATTAATGCAATAATGATGGTACCTGCATTGCCAAATATCACTTCGGAAGCTGCAACCCCTACCCTGTCTTTAGGCGCTGTTGCAATATCAAGTATAGGAAGTACAGCTACATAAACAAGGTTAGTGCATAAGTAAATAAGCGTAACGATCAGCGTTCCGAAAAACAGGCTAAGGCCAATGTTACGTTTTGGATTTTTTATTTCACCTGCTATAAAAGTCACATTGTTCCAGGAATCACTGCTGAAAACTGACCCTACCATTGCTGCCGCAACGGCACCTGCAGCTGCCATTGGTAAATAAGATTCGAAACTTCCATCGGTATTTAATTTATGAAGTGTCCAGGCATTTTGCCAGTTGTTATGCCATATTTTAGAGCTTGCTGCAAACAGTCCCAATATAATTAATCCAAACAAGCTAAGCAGCTTGGTTAAAGTAAAAGTAGTTTGAATGATCTTTCCCGTTTTTACTCCCCGCGAATTAATAAAAGTCAGAAATACAATCACAACAATCGAGAGCAATTGTGCAGGTGATATTTTAAGAAAACCCAAATGGAGCGCCACTGCATCTTCACTAAACCGCGGAAAAATATAGGCGGTGAATTTAGCAAATGCTACCCCCACCGCGGCAATGGTAGCAGTTTGGATCACAGAGAAAAAGCTCCAGCCATAGAGGAATCCGACAAGCGGATTATAAGCTTCTTTCAAATAAACATACTGTCCACCGGCTTTTGGGTACATGGCACTCAATTCTCCATAACTTAATGCAGCGGTAAGCGTCATAAACCCGGTAATGACCCATACAATCATTAGCCATCCCGCACTACCCGTATTTCGGGCAATGTCCGCACTAACAATAAAAATCCCTGATCCAATCATACTGCCCGCAACAATCATGGTGGCATCTAAAAGGCCAAGGGTTGGCTTAAAAGTATTGTTACTCATAAATTTTTATAGTTGTAAGCTGAAGCCATTTCCATGGTGGCATTTCAAAAATATTTATTTTAATATAAAGTAATAATCTGTTCTTGTCATATTGTTTACAAATTTTCACACATTAACATCACCATAAAAAAATGACGTAATATTGTTACGATGAAGATTGTACAGTTTACCATACCGGTAGAGATAGATAATTCTATTCACTTACAGGAGGATAAGTTACCTCACTTTTACGGGCACCTGCACCGTCATACCGAAATACAGATCACTTGGGTGATAAATGGAGAAGGCACACTGATTGCAGGTAATAACATGCAGCGTTTTCAATCAGGCGACCTGTTTGTTATCGGTGCCAATCAGCCACATTTATTTAAAAGCGACCCTTCCTATTTTGATGAAACCAACCAGCAAGGCATTCACTCATTGAATATATTTTTTAATCCCACCGGATTCATTTCACAACTACTGGACTTCCCGGAAATGCGCAGTATAAAAAAGTTTGTGAACTCCAGTGGTTTCGGCATGCAGGCTTCAGAAAAAGATGCAGCAAAACTGGCGGAACATTTTTTGAAAATCAGGAACAGTACGGCAGGTTTCCGGCTGGCTTACTTTATTGAATTGCTACAGGTAATGGCCAATTTAAAAAAATGGAAATACTTGTCTACAGAATCTTTTGAATATACCATTTCTGATTCTGAAGGATTGCGTATGAATGACATTTATCAATATACGATGGAGCACTTTACGGAAAATATTACCCTGGAGCAGATTGCCGCCGTTGTATATTTAACACCCCAGTCGTTTTGCCGCTATTTTAAAAAACATACTTCCAAAACCTACATTAATTTTTTAAATGAAGTAAGGATAAACGAAGCCTGCAAAAGATTTATGGAAATGGATTTTGACAGCATTTCAACTATCGCATATCAATCAGGTTTTAATAATGTAGTTACATTCAACCGTGTATTTAAAAGTATAACAGGCAAGGCCCCACGTGAGTATATTAAAGAATACCACAAAAAAAATTAGTATGAAAAAAGGGCCCTTCTCCAAGGGCCCATTTACCAAAACTACTAATGAAAAAAAACGATTGCTATTATTGATCCCACCAAAGCCTGTCAGTGATCTTTGCTGTTTGCCGTGCATTGCCAGGGAGTTCACTTTCAGGATAAAGAAACCTTCCTGGTATTTGGGACAGCGACCCTTTTACTTTTGTAATGACGGGGAATCCTGTTGTTCTCCAAACAATAAAATTCCCGATATTTAAAAAATCAGCTATGCTGCACAACGGATAAAAAAGTGAATAAGGATTTTTTGTCCGGTCAGAGAAGCAATGTCCATCATCGTTGCGTTGATAATCCCGATAGCGTATGCGTATCGGGACCCTCCTATACAACCATTCTTTTTTTTGTCCGGGCGAAAGAATTTCATGGCATCATCGTTGCATCGCCCTCTTGTACTTAATACCATTGGGGAACTTTAATTGCGTTTTATATTAACAATTTTTACCCCTTTTGGGGATGGGGGTAACCTGTTTTATTTTTTTTATTGAACAAAACAAAATATCCCTGATTTACCTGTTGTGCATTATATGCTTTTTTCCTCCATTATTAGCGGTAGCTGCATAGTTACCCACAACATTTTTTCAGATGAACAAAGAAAAAATAACAAAATCATATTTGCCCGTGAATTTTAGTACTTATTCATCTGCCGGATAAAAAAATTATTCCACGATCCACTCATGTATACCGGTGGCATTATCAACCGGTAATTGTACTTCCAGTTTTAATGCGGTAGTAGTTACCGGTTCAAACTGAACCGAATTATATTTGTCTTTGGCAATTTCGTAAGGGGTTACAGGCTTTACGGGAACCCACTCACCATCTTTTTTATAATAAATTTTCCATGCTGCAGGTATGCGGCAACCACCCCAGGGGCTATCATCAAACCAATACACTTTGCTGGAAGACACCGTATGTTCCTTATCAAAATCATATGCTACCCATTCGGTAGTATTTTTCTTTGGCCACCAATGAAAATAGGGAACTGAATTATCTTTTGAATCAGCGGGCTCAAACTGGTCATTGATCGCCTTTACAGATCTTGATTTTACGGAACATGTAATTAAACTGGTGTTGGCAATGGTAGCGGCCGGACGCGGCCTTGATGCCAGTGCGGTATATGGTATCCATACTTCCATTTCACCGGGGCCCCTGTTATTCCAGGCATAATAAGGTATTGCAGTTACTTTTTGTTTGGAAGTTATCAGTTCAGTTGTGTTCAACTGGCGCTTGGTGGCTTCACCATCAACAGTTATTACATTGATACCCTTTAACAAATCGCTGTGGTAACTTACCTGCATTGGGGCCATTTTATCTACTACAATATTTTGTACAAGGCTGTCTTTATTATCAGGGCCTTCAAGGCAATATACTACGGGGCCATATTGAATGGCAAAGCGGCCTGCACCTGCTTTTACTTTTTCGTTGGCGAAAATGCGCTGTGGTTCCATTGGCAGATCCAGCGAAACCTTATCGCCTTTTTTCCATGCATGTTTTATGACTGCATATCCTTTTTCAATGGCGTATGGATAAGCTTTACCGTTTAGTGTAATGGTTACCGGCATTTTCGCGTTGGTGGTATTGTACAGATCCCCTGGCACGGGTTGTTGCTGCGCCCAACCGGGAATGCGTACATGCAGGGTAAAGCTACCGGCCTTTTGCGGATTGATGGACATATCAATTTTACCAGTCCAGGGGTAACCGGTAGTTTGCGTAATGTTTATTTTGCCGGATGCCAGTGATATATCGCTGCTATTGCTCATAAAAAGGTTCACATACAGGTCATTCTGATTTTGCGCATATACGTAACCGGGAACAGAGGGGAGAAAACGGGTCATATTGGAAATACAGCAGGCGCAGGAAAACCAGCCACTCCGGTCATGCTGCCCTACTGACGCCAATGGATTGGGATAAAAAAAGCGGTTGCCACTTAATGACATGCCTGACAACAACCCATTGTATAAGGTACGTTCCAGCACATCAATATATTTTGCATCACCGTGTAGCAGGAACATGCGGTTGTTCCAGTAAACATTAGCTATGGCAGCACAGGTTTCAGCATAAGCGCTCATATTGGGCAGGTCATACGCTTTTCCAAAAGCTTCTCCATTGCCTGTTGCCCCAATACCACCAGTGATGTATAATTTTTTAGATACCACGTCTTCCCAAATCGCGTCAATCGCTTTCAGGTAATTTTTATCACCGGTAAGCGCCGCTACGTCTGCTATACCGCTATACATGTAAGCAGCCCTTACAGCGTGACCTACAGCTTCCCTCTGATCAATTACTTTTTTATTAGCCTGGTTATATACATCGCCGCCGGGGCCGCGTACATCTAAAAAGAATTTGGCGAGGCCGAGGTATTTTTTGTTACCGGTGATCCTATATAATTTTACCAGCCCGGTTTCAATAATCTGGTGACCGGGATATATTTCCACTTTACCGTATCCAAAATCTTTTACCAGCAGATCAGCATTTTTTAATGCAATGTTCAATAAACTTCTTTTACCGGTAGCATTGTAGTGGGCAAATGCAGCCTCATACAAATGCCCGGCATTGTATAACTCATGACTGAGGCCTTCATCTTTTTCCCACCTTTTTTTTCCGATCCAGTCATGTGCCACTGCTGGCTTAATGGTCCTGAAAGTATATAGATAACCATCCTTTTCCTGTGCAGCGCCGATAATGGCAACCAATGTATCCAGGTATAATGATAAGGTTGGATTTGCTTCTACCTGTAATGCATACGAAGCTCCTTCTATCCATTTGTACACATCCGTATCATCAAATGGAAATTCGGAACATACTTTATTCTCCCTTTTTCCAGCGGCTGCAAGGAAGTTATCTATTCTTCCATGCTCCTTGCACATTTTTAAAATGTAAGGTAT
>JANOTW010000270.1:0-7611 GCA_031416575.1 Ferruginibacter sp. | reverse complement strand
TCAATTATTGAAGCTAAGCGCAGGCAAATTCTTCAGCAGCAACAGGAAAGCAAAGCTCTTTATAAAGAAGATAAGTTGAAATTTCATGATAATTCTTCAGATTTATTAAATGTCTTGAACGAAGAATGATAAAGATTGCCTTCAGACCTGCTTTTGCCAGGGCATATAAAAATCAATTAACGATACAGTGGTTATTTAATGAAAAGGTTGCTTTATTTCTACATGACCCATACCATCCGTAGTTACGTACACATAAATTAAAAGTAATTCTTAAAGACTTTTATTCATTTAACATTGATTATGACTTAAGGGTTATATTTTATTTCGCATCCGGCAATGCAGTGATATTTGAAAATATTGGGCGCCATGATGAAGTTTACTAAATTTATGTCTTGGCACAAAATTCAATCCATCAAATACTAAAACAAAATTGGGGCTACGATGATTTCCGGCCATTGCAGGAGGATATTATCAACAGTGTATTGCAGGGAAAGGATACCCTCGCATTATTGCCTACGGGCGGTGGTAAATCTATTTGTTTCCAGGTGCCGGCTTTGGCAAAGGAAGGCATCTGTCTTGTAATAAGCCCGTTGATAGCATTGATGAAAGACCAGGTGGAGGCCCTGAAAAGAAAAGGAATCCTTGCTTTATCCATTTACTCAGGCATGAGTTTTTTAGAAGTAAAAAAAACTTTAGGGAATGCGGCTTATGGAAACTATAAATTCCTGTACGTTTCCCCGGAACGGTTGGAAACAAATTTATTTCTTGATTTTTTGCCATCAATGAATATCAGCCTGATTGCGGTAGATGAGGCGCATTGTATTTCTCAATGGGGATATGATTTCCGCCCACCGTATATGCGCATTGCCAATTTGAGGGAACATCTTCCCAATGTTCCCGTTTTGGCGTTAACCGCCTCCGCCACTTCGGCGGTACAGGATGATATTTGTGAAAAATTGAATTTTGGAAAGGATCATCAGCGTTTTCAACAATCATTTGAAAGAGCCAACCTTTCGTATAGTGTTTTCAATGTAGTATCCAAACAAAATAAATTACTGGAAATATTAAACAATGTAAAAGGCAGTGCGATCGTGTATTGCAAGAGCCGGAAACATACAAAGGATATTGCCGGCCTGCTGAAGCTAAATAAAATCAATGCCGATTATTATCATGCGGGTTTAATCAATGATGAAAGAAATAAAAGACAGGAAAACTGGATTGATAATACCACAAGAGTAATAGCGTGCACCAACGCTTTTGGCATGGGTATAGATAAACCGGATGTAAGGGTGGTGGTACATTACGGGGTACCTGATAGCCTGGAGAATTATTACCAGGAGGCAGGGAGAGCGGGGCGGGACGGCAAAAGAGCGTATGCGGTTTTATTGTATAATGACCGGGAAATAGCGGAAATGCAATTACAAAGCGATATTCGTTACCCTGATAAAGCCACGATAAAACAAGTATATATTGCTGTGATGAATTACCTGCAGATAGCCGCGGGAACCGGGGAAGGAAGCAGTTTTGATTTTGATTTACCCGCTTTTTCCGAAGCTTTTAAAATTAATATTCTCACCGCTACTTATGCCATCAAAACGTTGGAACAGGAGGGGCTTATCCGGTTTAACGAAGTTTTTTTTAAACCATCTACATTGGTTTTTAATACAAACAGGCAACAATTGGAGGATTTTGAAAAACAATTTCCACAGTTTGAACCTTTGCTGAAAGGATTGTTGCGCAGTTATGAAGGAATTTTTGATTATCCCGCTACTATTTATGAAAGTGAATTAGCGAACTTTTTACGAAATAATACTACCGGTGTAAAGCGGGAATTGCTGTTATTACAACAATATGGCATTGTTGATTATTCTCCGCAAAAAGATATTCCTCAACTTACTTTATTATTAAACCGGATGTATGCAGACAGCTTTGTCATTAATTTGGAAAACTACCTGCAGAGAAAGAAAAACTTTGAAGGCAGGATAAAAGCAATTATTGATTACTTAATGAATACAACCACTTGCAGAAGTAAAATGATAGCTACCTACTTTAATGATCTGCATGTAAAAGCATGTGGTATTTGTGATTGCTGTATCAATCAAAAAGGTATAGGCGTTAGTAAGGAAGAGTTTGAACAAATTACCAACTATATTCTCCAGTTTATTGATGTAAAGAGTGTAGGCATAAAAGAATTATTAAGCAATGGCAAAAGATTTAAAAAGGAAAAATTGTGGAAGGTGATAGACTATTTACAGGCGGAAAAAAAACTGGTGGTCAATAAGGAAGGAGATATCATGATTAACCTTATTCAATAAGCTAATCAGTTGATAATTGTTTTAACACCAAAAACTTTAGTATATGGTTATAAAATAAAAAAGGGACCAAGATAGAAATCTAGTCCCGCTTTAAAATCCAATATCCTATGAAAAACCGTAACGAAGATAAGTGGTTATTTACGCATATACAAGCCTTTTTTGAACTATTTTATCAAATTTATTAACAAGTTCGTTGTATAAACTAAATAAACAAAATTTGTAAGTAGCTTGTTTAGTGTCACTTATGTATTATCTGTTTTATTTTACACTTTTATATTTACCGTTTTTAAAAAGGTAGCTTGCCCCCTGGTACCAGGCAATTGCTTCATTAGTAAGACTATCTGCATCAGGTTTTTGTATAGCCGCTCCCGTTAAAAAATTTGGTTGGTAAGTAGCAATTTTTTTCTGCGGCGAAAGTATTACCAGCATTCCATTTCTAATATATCCCAGGTTTTGATAAGTACTTATAAATACCCTATCCCTTGCAACCGGGGTTTTATAAATGTCAAATCCAAAAAAACGGCTGGTATAATTTACATTTAGCAAACCTAATATTGTAGGTGCCAGGTCAATCTGGCTGGTAAGCCTTTGCTCATTTGCCGGCTTTATTAATTTCGGAGCGTAAATAAAACACGGTATATGGTATCGGTTTACCGGCAAATCGGTTTTACCCGCACTTCTGGAACAATGATCCGATACAATTACAAAAATCGTATTGTCGAACCATGGCTTTTTAGCAGCATCCGCCAGAAACTGATGAATTGCATAATCAGTGTATTTAACCCCACCCGATACACTGTGTGAAGCCGAAAGGATATCAATATGCCCATCAGGAAAAGTATATGGGCGGTGATTGCTGATCGTCATCATATGATTAAAAAAAGGCCGCCCCTTTTTATAACTTTCATCACATTGCCCCAGGGTAAAATCAAAAGTAGCTCCGTCATCAATACCCCATGCAGTGGTATGATGAACGAATTTTACCGGTATATCCCTTTTATCAAGTACTTTATAACCATTGTGGCTAAAGAAATACCCCATATTATCAAAAAAGCTGTTTCCACCATAAATATAATTTACATCATATCCCTTGTTTTTTAAAACACTACCCAATGAAAACAAACCCTCATTATTTGGGCGGCGAACGATGGATTGGCCAGGTGTAGGGGGGATGGCCAGGGAAATTGCCTCCAGGCCCCTCACTGTTCTGGTGCCGGACGCATAAAAATTACTAAAAAACAAGCTCTTCGGAATTAAAGAATCTAAATAGGGGGTAATATTTTCCTCGTTACCAAAATATTTTAAATAATCCGCACTTAAACTTTCTACACTTATTAAAACAATGTTCCATTTATGCTGCGGACTGTCATTCTGTATTTTTCGTTCTATGCTTAACGGATCAGTGGAAAATGTAGCATTGGGCGCCTGTAACATATTCCGAAGCAGCGCAAAATTGGCGGTATCATTTCTTTCCCTGTAAAACTGGTGGTAATCAATTTCATTATTCCAAAAAGCAGCGCCAAATTCATAGATGCCGTTACCGCCTAATTCGTTTACGTAATTATTACCGCTGATATTTTTAAAGTGATTATTAACCAGAAAATAGCCCGCAGCCGGCACTAATAAAAAGCATACAAAAAAACCAGTCCTACGACCAAACCGCATACTCACCTGCTGTGAAGCAATTACTTTTTTCCTGACAAAAAATAGCAGGAGGACCACCACCAGCACAACCGCTGAAATTATTAATGGCATATTATAGGATTCCCAGATATTTCCTAATACTTCATTGGTATATATCAAATAATCCACTGCGATAAAATTGAAGCGAACATTAAACTCGTTCCAGAAAATGATTTCGCTTCCGGCTGTTGATACCAATATAAAAGTGATGATAAATAACAATAGGAACAAGGGTAATCGCTGCCATTTTTTTTGGTACCAGGAATCTTTCATCAACCAACAGTAAAAGGCTACGGGTATGGCAAAAAAACTGCTCACTACCAGGTCGTATAAAAACCCGATTAAAAAAATTCCTGCAAAATTTATAATCGAAAATTCTAAATTGGGCCAGCTTTTTATAAGCAATATTATCCTGGTGATAAAGCTGATGGAGCAAACTAACATCACAACCACAGCCACCGGGCCATAGCGATGGTTAAACAAGAGCGGTTTTTCCTTTAACATCTGTAAAATTAAGAAATAACCCGCTTATGAATACTGGTAAAATAAATGATTTAACAAACATCAAAACTCCTTATTGCCGGCAAATTCCAATAGTTGAATTTATCATTTTTTTATATCCGGTTATTAAGTCTCTATTAAGGCATTAGCAGGCTCCCCGCTGACATACAACCATAATATTTTTTATGTCCGGGCCGAAGTATTTCAATTAAGCATCGTTGTGTTATGTTAATCCCGATTTTTATCGGGACTCACTTGCAACGCATACCATTGGGGAACTTTAATTACCTTACTTGAAATAAGCTTTAAAGCAATTTCCTCAACAATTTTTCAGCCATAGTAAGTAACTGGAGTATTACTCTTTATACTTCATACTCTATACTCAATACTCAATACTTCCCACCTTTCTAAAACCAGCGGGTGGTTTTCTTTCTGCTTCTGCCACCAAGGCCAAGCGCTCCTAATAAGGAACGAACAATGGTAGTGCCTGCAGTACGGACCATACTTTTTACAATACTGTTGTTAGCCACTTTTTCAAAGGTAGAAGGCTCCTCTTTTCGAGCTTTTTTGGAAGTCTTCGATTCTTCCGCCACCTGCGCATTTTCAGCGGCTTCCTGCAATTTGGCGGTCAATATTTCGTATGCGCTTTTCGTATCAATAGTTTGATTGTATTTTGCCGCCAGTTTTGATCTTCCAACGATACCTTCAATTTCCGCATCGGTTAGCACGTCCATCCGGCTACGCGGCGAGCATAGCATAACATGTGCCAGGGGAGTAGGAATACCTTTTTCATTCAGCATGGTAACCAATGCTTCGCCAATGCCCAGTTGAGTAATAAGGTCTTCTGTTTTATAATAGGTGGTTTCGGGATAGTTCTCTGCGGTTTGCTTAATCACTTTTCTATCCACTGCGGTAAATGCCCTCAATGCATGCTGTATTTTTAAACCCAACTGGCCCAGTACATCCGCTGGAATATCCATTGGATTTTGCGTGCAAAAGAAGATACCAACCCCTTTAGAGCGTATCAGTTTAATTACTGTTTCTATCTGTTGCAATAAAGCTTCACTGGCTTCCTGAAAAATCAAATGGGCTTCATCAATAAACAATACCAGTTTTGGTTTATCAAGGTCACCTTCCTCGGGGCAACTGGCGTACAGCTCCGCCATCATTTGCAGCATGAAGGTGGAGAATAATTTCGGCCTGTCCTGCAATTCGGTTACCCGCAAAACATTGATCACGCCGCGGCCCTGGCCATCAATCCGCATAAGGTCTTCCACCTCAAAGCTCTTTTCACCAAAGAACACATCCGCTCCCTGCTGCTGTAGTTCAATCACTTTACGTAAAATTGTCCCGGTACTGGTTGTAGATATTTTTCCATAAGCTTTTTCCAGTTCCGCCTTTCCTTCATCGCCGGTATATTGCAATATTTTAATAAAATCCTTTAAATCCAGCAAAGGCATTTTCGCATCATCGCAATACTTGAATATCATCGCCACTACCCCGCCCTGCGTATCGTTCAAGCCCAGGATTTTACTTAACAAAACCGGCCCAAATTCACTTACCGTGGCCCTTAAACGCACACCCTTTTGATCACTGAGTGTCATCAGCTCCGCGGTAAATTGAGATGGGGTGTATTCCATGTTTAAATGCTGGTACCGGTCAATTACCTTATCATTCACCTCACCCATTGCGGCAATACCGCTGAGATCACCTTTTATGTCCATTAATAAAACAGGTACACTGGCATCACTCAAAAATTCGCTGATCATCTGCAGGGTTTTGGTTTTACCCGTTCCGGTGGCGCCTGCAATCAATCCATGCCGGTTCATTGTTTTTAAAGGAAGGTAGATTCCTGCATGGGCCATTACTTCGCCATCCAAAACGGCGGCGCCTATTTTTACGGATTCGCCCTTAAATGTATAGCCAGCTTTTATTGCCTGTATGAAAGTTTCTTTTTTGGACATTATTAATATTTTTGGAAAGTTACAAATGGTAATGGAAACATAAGCAGATTGTAGTTTTAATTGCCTTTACATTTTAAATAAATTATTTTCTCAAAAGCCTTTTACCAATAGTACTTCGGTTAATTTGAAATATAATTATCCTTTTACTTTTCATTTACTGGTTGCTCATTTTTATTTTTTTAAATGGAAGTAACCTTTTTAACCGGGGCTGATGTTTCGCTATTATACTGCATAAGGGATAAAAACGTGAGGAAAAAAATTTGTCCCGGCAGTGAAGCAATGAGCATCATCGTTGCATCGCCCTCTTTTACTTAATACCATTGGGGAACTTTAATTGCGTTATGCCCGGACAGAAAAAAATGGAGAGTTTAAAGTGTTTTGGCTATTTTCTTTTGTTTCTATTGCCTGCACGAAGAATTTAAAAAAGATATTGTTGTAATAAGTAGATTACTGGCCGCCAAAAGAGCTTAACAGGGTTAAGTAAAAGGATAGGTATTACAATTACCAAAATGAGTATTTTAAAAAGTATTAAAATCCAAGGCTATCCGTTTTAGAACATTGGAAGTAAAATATTGGAGTTTATGAATGAGATGGATTATAAAAGGCTGGTGGGCTAAAAAGAAAAAGTCTTTTTCAACAACTGGCTTTTTACTTTCCCTTTTTTAACCGCTTGTTTTTCAAATTTTTTATTTTTGAGATAGTATGCAATCACTCCTTTTGTTTTAGGATCAACAATGAAATATTCTTTTACTCCATTTCTTTCATACACATTCCGTTTGGTAATTTTATCATCCCTTATGCTTCCGGGAGATAAAATTTCAATAATCAAATCAGGGGCGCCCCTGATTTTTCCATCTTTAATAATACTTAAATTTTCTTTGGCAATAAAAAGAATATCGGGTTGATAAGCATTGGCCGTATCTAAAAAAACATCCATAGGGGCAGCTACACATTTGCCTGCGTTAGTACTTTTTACCTCGTTAAAGATGGATGCAGATAGTTCAAGGCTAAGTTCCTGATGAAAAAAATCGGGTGCTGGAGACATATATATAGTGTTTTCAATTACTTCACACAAAAGCCCCTCGGGAAGCAGTTCGTATAATTCCACCGCAGTACGGGGCATTTTATCCTTTATTTTTATCAAGCTG
>JANOTW010000269.1:0-5927 GCA_031416575.1 Ferruginibacter sp. | reverse complement strand
ATGCGATGAACCGGGACAGGCTTTCCCGAAAAATCGGGATGTTCCAAAAGGGGTAAAATTTATTAATTTAAAACGTAATAAAAGTTCCCCAATGGTATTCAGTACAAGAGGGCGATGCAACGATGTTGAGCAAAGAAATATAGCTTGGACAAAAAACCCTGTATTTCGAAATCCCGATTTTTCGGGAATGCCCATAGCTTCAATGCCAGGACAAAAAATCTTCTTCACGTTTTTATCCCTTGTGAAGTATAAGAGAAAAAATACCTTCCACTTTTCTATTTAAAGATTAACTATGGTTCATATTTTTTGTTACAAATCAATATCAAGGTTGCCAGCGGAATTATTTACAAATTATTTGCAACAACTTCCCCTATTTATTCAAAAAAAAGTATTGGCATTTAAACTATGGCAGGATGCGGAACGCTCTTTGGCGGGAAATATATTGTTGCTAAAAGGGCTTCAATTACTGAATATCCCCGGCTATCCGCTTACAAAGTTAAAATATGCTGAATTTCAAAAGCCCTATTTTGATGGCCATCTTAATTTCAATATTTCCCACTCCGGGCAATATACTATTTGTGCCATCAGCCAAACGAATGAAGTAGGGATAGATGTGGAAGAAATAAAAGAAATTCCCCTAACAGATTTTACAGCGTTTTTTTACGATGAAGAGTGGCAGGATGTCTTAAATTCCCACAACAGCTTGCTGGCTTTTTATTCCTTGTGGACCAAAAAAGAAGCTTTTTTAAAGGTATTAGGATCGGGCCTAAATATGCCGTTAAATAAAGTTATCATTGAAAATAACAAGATCAGATGGAAAAATTCAGATTGGCTTTTGCAGGAAATACCACTTGATTCAACACATATTTGTTATTTATGCTCCAATGCGCCCTTGCCTTCTTTTGAAGTTAAAAAAATAGACTTATAGAGATTGATTTATTATGCTTATTTATAATTCCTTTTGTAGTTAATTCGAGCTGATTTTGGGTATTAACCTATTTAAGTTACCATTTGAGTCATTTTGCCTCCTGCACTACAAGCAGGATAATTTTGTACAGTGATTTTTTTAATATAAAATTCACTGTTGATCCGCCAAATGGCGAACTCCACTAAAGTCCATTCACGGCGTTGAAGCTGGTATCGCCAAAAAATCATTGCACCACTTATATGGGCTTTTGGGATTTTTTATCCTGATTTGGGCATAGTTAAACCCATATTGATTAATATTAATGGTTTTTAATTATTTTGCATATTGAATCCTACCAAATTCCATACGTATGTGTGGGTTTTTTATCATAAAAGTTAAAAAATATAGAAATAAAAAACAGGGAACAAACAACTTGAAAGATTCCCCCGGCGTTTATCTATAATCAGTAGTGAATTTCAATCCATAAATTAAATATTTGAGTGAAAAAAACAACAAATCTTTTTTGTTTGCCCTTTGCAGGGGGAAACAAATATTCATATCGTGAATTTGCTGATAAGGCGCCTTCTTTTTTAAATGTTATTACGCTGGAATATCCTGGCAGGGGTACCAGGATGAAAGACCCGCTGGTATCCGATATCAACGAATTTGTAAATGATATTTACCGGCAAATAAGCCCCCTGGTCAAGAACGGGGATTATGCCATTTACGGGCATAGCCTGGGCGGGTTAATTACCTATCTGTTAACCCTGAAACTAATGGAGAATAATCACAAGCTTCCCGTACATCTTTTCATTACCGGCACTACCGGTCCATCCGCGATTTCCCGTACGGAAAAAAAAAGGCATTTGCTTGAAAAAAAAGAATTTTTTGAAGAAATCAGGGAGTTGAACGGAATGCCGGAAGAAATTCTTAATAACGAAGAGCTGCTACATTATTTTGAACCCATACTTCGTTCAGATTTCAAGGTGAGTGAGGATTATATTTACCAGGAGCATGTACCCTTGAATATCCCAGTTACGGTGATTACCGGTACTGAAGAAGATATGGAATTAGAAGATATTCAATTATGGCAAAAAGAAACCAATCATGTGGTTGATTTTAAAAGGATGCCCGGAAAACACTTTTTTATTTTTCAACATTCATTCAAAATAATAGAAATTATATCCAAAAAATTATATCTTCATAAAACACCCTCATAGATATGAACACTAAACAAATGTACCTTAAACCCAATGTAGTATTAGAACCGTTAGTTGATAATTGGTATGCCTGGAGCCATCTAATTTCTCCAGCCACAGCGGCCATGAATATTGTAGGACGGCATCACACTATTACCGAATCTTATCTTGACGCCCCTTCCATTCATGCGGAGGCTGTTTTAAACCCCAAAATGCGTGGCGGACCCTTTATGGATTTTGGAGGCGGCAGAATACCTGAAGTAGCCGAATTGCATGAGCAATCCTTACAGGATCAGGCAAAAGTGATTCAATTTGCAAAAGCCGTAAAGGAACTGGATAAATTACTTTTATCAGAAGCCAAAGGATTTGGACTGGAATTACTGTACCCGAAAGTGCCGGAGATACTTAAGGGTTACGTAGAGTTGTTTTATGACCGCAATAATAATCCGGGTTTCAGGTTTTTTGAATCCCTCCTTTACAAAAGTGAATTTTACAACCGTGGTTCGCAGAGCATAAGCATGTGGATCACCAATAATGATGAACGTCCCTTCTGCCTGAGTACCCCCAGGTTACAAGAGCCCGATGTGCTTAACCTGCCAATCTCTTTTGATAATCCCTGTATAGAGGAGCTGTCTAAAATGAAGCGGGTTCCGCAATCACTGGATTATATCAAGGCTTTAACCGGGATATCACCTTCACAGGAAGCGTTGTTTGAAACTTTTTTCACGGATACACCACCACCGCCATATAAAAGATATACAGGGGACAAGATCCGGATGCGTTATTTCGGGCATGCCTGTATTTTGGTGGAAACAAAGGATATCAGCATCCTGGTTGACCCGCTCATCAGTTATTATGGCTATCAATCAGCAGTGGAACATTTTTCAGATGTAGATCTTCCGGATATGATAGACTACGTATTGATCACCCATAATCACCAGGATCATATACTTTTTGAAACATTATTGCCATTAAGGCACAAGATCAAAAACCTTATTGTACCCCGTACCACCAGCGGTAAACTGGAAGATCCTGACCTGAAACTGATGTTTGAGAACGTTGGGTTCAATAATGTGATTGCAATGGACGAAATGCAAACGATAAGTTTTAGCGATGCGGTACTTACCGGCCTGCCATTCATTGGTGAACATTCAGACCTGAACATATTGACAAAAATGTGTTATCTGGTTCAGATAGGGGAATTCAAATTGTTGTTCCTCGCCGATTCAAGGATCGTTGAACCCGCTTTGTACAAGCATATCAACCGGCAAATAGGCAATGTGGATGTGATGTTCCTGGGTATGGAATGCGATGGTGCGCCACTCACCTGGTTATACGGCCCGCTGTTAACAAAAAAACTGGCAAGGGACATGGATGGAAGCCGTCGGCTTGCAGGTTCAGATTGTGAAAAGGGGATGGCGCTGGTAGATATATTCAGCCCAAAAGAAATATATGTATATGCCATGGGTCAGGAGCCCTGGTGTGAGTTTATCAGCAGCATAAAATATACGGATGAGTCCAACCCGATTGTTCAGTCAAATAAATTGGTAAAGATTTGCCAGGAAAGAGGCATGGTTGCGGAAAGATTATTTGGTGAAAAGGAATTATTGTATGAAAAGCAACCCAATTATGCCGCTTTGACCTGATAAAATCCCTGAATATAATTATTAGCTCCGCCGTTAAAATGAATAATCACCACCATCCATTAAGGGGTTCGAAATGGTAAAAAAATTATTGCCGGGAATGAAGGATATCTGCGATAATTATAAATTAGTGTTATTAATCCCAATTTTTTATACAATTTATATACCAGTCAATCGTTTTAATGGTAAATCTATCAAATACATTTTGTCAGTAATATGGCCAGGGTTTTTTCTTTAATGGAGTTATAATCCACAAGGAACAAAAAAGTGATTATCCTGCACAAGGGCTAAAAAAATGATTCGTATTTCAGAACTCCCGGCCTTTCGGAGTTTAAAGCATATCTTTTTTGTCCGGGCTAAGAAGCTATATGGTTCATCCTTGCATCGCCCTCGTGTACCGCATACCATTGGGGATCTTTTTCCACGTTGTATTTAGCAAAACAGCACAACATTAAATGTGGGACCTTGTATATTTTGCGCTATTAAACAAAAACAAAGCCACTAATTTATCCCTTGACAGGTATAGCAGGTTAATAAGGCTAACGGAAAATGAGGAAAGGAAGAGTAATGTTGTACTTTCTTTAAGCCAATTCCAGAATATACCAATTCAGAATTGCCGGCAACTTTCCGAATGGTATTCGAAACTTCTAAAAAACGATGACAGTTTCATGGTTAACATTTCTGACAAAATTATTGTGTTATAGTAATGAAGAATAAGCAAATCAATAAAACGCTGATTGGGAAAACTGGCAAGGACCTGCTAAGTTTAATGGGAGCGAAAGAAAAGCGTTCACAAAGTGAGGATATAATTGCTCCCTCCGGATCAACTGAAATTGCTTTATTCAATTTTTGGAAAAGCTTGTTAGGGCAAGATGGTTTTGGAACAAGCGATGATTTTTTCCAGGTGGGGGGAAATAGCTTAAAAGCCATTCAATTGCTGTCAAGGATATCAGCCCATTTTTTGGTTAATATTTCATTAACCGATATTTTTTTACAACCCACCATTGCGCAAATTGCCGCACTCATTCACCAAAAACAAAATGGCAATCCATCTTTGTCTTCTTTAATTGAAGTAAAGGAAAGGCCGGAATATATTCCTTTATCATTCAACCAGGAACGTTTGTGGTTTATTGATCAGTTAGAGGGCAGTGTGCAATACCATATTCCTGCTGTATTGCGTTTAAATGGGAATTTAAATAAGGATGCCCTGGCTTTTGCATTCGTGCAAATAATCAATCGCCATGAAGTACTCAGGACAGTGGTCCGTGAAGAGGCAGGAAAGGGCTACCAATCCATTCAAAATGAAAATGGGTGGAATTTGTCTTTTAGCGACGGTTCCGCATACAAAAATGATGTTGCTGATTTAAAGCAATATGTTCAGCAATTGATCAATAAACCTTTTGATCTTTCCGAAGATTATATGCTGCGTGCGGAGCTTATCAGTTTAAGTGAACAGGAGCAGGTACTCGTGGTAACCATGCACCATATCGCATCCGATGGATGGTCCAGTTCAATCATTATCAGGGAGCTGTTGGATTTATACAAGGCTTTTGAGGACGGGGTTGTTGCCGGCCTTGCACCGCTATCTTTTCAGTATGCAGACTTTGCTATTTGGCAGCGGCAATATTTGCAGGGGGCAACATTGGAAAAAAAACTGGGTTACTGGAGGGAGAAGCTGGAAGGTTCAGCGCCGTTGCAATTGCCAACGGATTATGCAAGGCCCGCTATTCAAAGTTTTAATGGCGCCCCTGAAGAATTTACCATTGATAAAGAACTGACTGAACATCTCCGTGCGTTTAGCATGCAACAAGGCGTTACCTTGTTTATGACATTGCTGGCTGCCTTCAAGGTATTGCTCTATCGCTATAGCGGGCAAGAGGATATCAGCGTAGGCACAGCTATGGCAGGCCGCCAGCATGAGGAACTGGAAGCCCTGATTGGTTTTTTTGTAAATACATTGGCGTTACGCAGCCATATTGATAATAATTTATCATTTATTCAATTTTTAAAGCAAATAAAAACCACCACGCTTGAAGCATTTGAAAACCAGGAAATACCCTTTGAAAAAGTGGTGGAGTCGGTAGTGAAGGAAAGGGATACCAGCAGAAACCCGCTTTTTCAGGTGATGTTTATATTACAGAACACGCCGGATAAACAAGCGATTAAGTTGGGGGATGT
>JANOTW010000268.1:0-3275 GCA_031416575.1 Ferruginibacter sp. | reverse complement strand
CGTACATCATTGTGGCCTATCAATGATGCTACATTCACTGATAGCTTTAGGGAATCAATCCACTTCAGGTACTTACCTATATCAACATTGGAAGAGCCGCAATTACCGGTGATGACCGTTGTAACACCATCATAAATAAATTTATCAGCTGTGGGCGTTTTTTGTTCATCACCTTCAAGATGGGTATGTACATCTATAAAGCCGGGGGCGATGATCAACCCTTTCGCATCAATAATCCTTATTGCCGCAGCAGTAATTTGTTTTTGTATCAATACAATCTTGCCATCCTTTACCGCGATGTCTGAATAATACCAGCTATTACCCGTGCCGTCAATGATCTTCCCGTTTTTTATAATAGCGTCAAATTGAGTTTGCGCCGTAAGTATCCATGGCATCAATAAAAGTAGAATAAATATGCTTCTCATAAATAATATTGATATGTTTTTAATTGTAGCATAAATACAAAAAATGTTTTCGCTTTTTTAATTTTTAAAACCGCTTGCCCGTAAAGATATACTGCGCAACGGGCAAATTAGTTAACTTTTCAAGGGATACTGTACAAGGGTAAAAACGGGGGTAATATTTTTTGTCCGGGCTAAGACGCTATGTGGAGCATCGTTGCATCGCCCTCTTGTACCGCATACCAATTGGGATCTTTAATTGTGTTTTATGTGTGAAGCTTCAAATTTCTTCGTTCCGTAGGGACATAATATCGGTAGCCAGAAAAAAAAATACAATAATAGTCCCGTAGGGACGTGATATTATTCAGGGTTTAATCTCCCTCTGTTATGAGTTCTTTATATCACGTCCCTTCGGGACTTTTAGAAATTTTAAATCTGGTTTTCTACCAATATCCCTTCCGCCGCGGCGGACTAAAAAGGAAACCTGTTTATTGTTGTAATCGGGGAAACATCAGCCCCGGTTTATTTGGGTACCCTTGTACTTATACTGCGCAAGGGATTATTAGTGATATTTTATAGGTTCCCTAAACAAATAAAAACAGGTTACCCCCATCCCCTAAAGGGGTGAAATTTATTAATTTATAACGCAATTAAAGTTCCCCAATGGTATTCAGTACAAGAGGGCGATGCAAGGATGATGCCCATAGCTTCAATGCCAGGACAAAAAATCTTCTTCACTGTTTTATTCCTTGCACCCTTTAAATTATTCACGTTCTTGTCCGTTGCGAAATATGAATACACTTTAATTCACAAACTCAAAAAGCCTGGCCATTCAAAAAAGTATCCTGCAATTCTCATTCCCCCGGATGGTAAATTTTTTCCGCATGTTTCAATACATCTTCTTTATAAAACAATACATCCTTGAATTTTCCTTTGGTGTACATTTCCAGCTGGTCATTAAAATGTTTGGAAGAAGGATTACTACTTTCACCACCGGCCAATAAAGATTTCGCTTTTATTTTTTTTCCAAATTCAACGGCACATACAAAACTGTTGCCACTCACGCCATACCGTTTAGTGGTACCAGCATAATAACGGCTGTTGTACGATGGCAGCATACCCCATAATGCCGAAGCGTATCCTACGGGAACGCTGGGTTTGCTATCGTCATATTGCTGGTTAATGTCGCCACTTATCCGCTGGTAGCGGTTAAGGTCCCCCCAGGGTATTTGCCATTTGCCAAACCTGGTGGTTAAATCGTTTACAACCTTTAGCAATGGTATCAATAAATCTTTGGCCGGTGCATTGGCGGCAAATTTTTTTGTCAGCGCTACCTGGTCTTCTTCGCCCTCATCAATGTAAACCCTGCGGATTTCCGAAGTTAACAACTCCGCCCATTCTATGGCAAGGGTGGCAGCCACTGAATTTTCAGCGGAATGATAGTTCCAGTTTTTTAAGGTAGCGATTGGTCCGGCTAATTTTGAGAATAAAGTATCTGCAGGCTGAACATTTTTTTCAAATGAAGCCACCAGGGCAGGTACCATTATTTCGAATGCGGCAAGATAAGTGTCATAACCGGCGGCAATGGTTTTATCAATGGTGAATGCATTTTCCTTACTCAAAACCCTTACTGCATTAATGCCCCTGAAATTTTCTCCATCCGGCGCCATGTAAAGTGGAAAATTTTCTTTTTTAGGGCTGCTGCTTCCGGAAACGGTAAACGGGGTGGAGTTGCAATTTTGTATCCATCCCGTAGCGGGGTTGTAAACATGCACTATCTCATCCAGCGTATGTAAGCCCTGCCATTCGGTAGCGGAAATGCTTCCATCTACGGGGCGGCCCCAGTTCAGGGCCTTATCTCTTTTGGGTACAAAATCTCCATGCCAGTAAGCGATGTTTCCCTTGTTATCCGCAAACACGGTATTGTTGGAAGTATTGGCATACAGTTGCATGTTTTTTTTATAATCGTCAAGCCCCTTTGCTTTGGTTCTTTGCCAGCTTTGTATCAAACTGGTGAGGGACCGGTTATAACCTTTCACGCTGATATACTGCCCGTTTCGTTTAGCCATCACCGGGCCATGGTGCGTAAAAAAACCAGTGAAATTTTTTGTTTCAATGGCATTATCTTTTTTATACCGGATGGTTATTTTTTGTCGGGTAACCCTGCGTAATTTTTTATCGTATTCATAAAAGGGCCCGTTCTCTTTTTTAGTGATCTTTTCCGCATACAGGTCGGCCACATCTACATTGCTGGAAGTGTGCATCCATCCACAATGGTTATTAAAGCCCTGGTAAATAAAAAACTGTCCCCAGGTAACGGCGCCGTAAACGTTCAAGCCTTCTTCACTCACCATCTGCACTTCGGGACGAAAATAAAAAGTTACGTGTGGATTGATATAAAGTATCGCATTGCCCGATGCTGTTTTGGACGGTGCGATGGCAAAACCATTGGAGCCGGTATTAATTTCCCGGAATTTTTTTTCATTCACCGTCACAGGTGTGTCATTGCCCGTGTAGAAATTTTTTACTTCGGCTGCTGTAACATCGCCGGTACTGATAGCGCCGATGCTTCCATCCGTCCATAACAAAGGGTACCAGGGTTGAAAGCGATGGAGTAATGCAGGCTTAATGGCAGGATGATTATGGAGATAATAATTAATGCCATCCGCAAAAGCATTTAATAATTTTTGTAACCATGCGGGGCTTTTTTTATAATCAGCCACGGCTCCCGCGGAGTCAATGATGAGCTTGAGGTAAAGATCATTGTATAGTTCCGGTTCTCCTTTTATTTCCGCAAGCCGGCCCAGCTTTTCAATGTAGTTCATCTCCACCCTGTTAAAATCATCTTCGCACTGGGCGTAGAGTAAACCAAAC
>JANOTW010000267.1:0-4198 GCA_031416575.1 Ferruginibacter sp. | reverse complement strand
GGCGGAAAATATGGGTGGTAATTGTTCTATAGTTCCTATGAATGGAGCTGTAGCCGCATGTATCATTTCATTGGTAAGAAAGGAATAATCTTTTAGTTGCACGGGTTCACTTTCCAAATCATAAGTTGGCGTTACAGCTCCCAAGGTGATATGGCCGGTATATTCCTTTTCCTGCGCCATATATTCATTTATTTTTTTTGTGAACTTTCCGGTACAAACAATGAGCAGCCCCGTAGCTAAAGGATCAAGCGTACCTGCATGGCCAATCTTTTTTATCTGTAGTATGCTACGCATTTTGCGTACCACATCAAAGGAGGTCCAGTGCAGTGGCTTATCTATCAGTAATACTTTACCCTCCGCATAAGGTAACTGAAGGGCGGGATCAATAGGAACCCTTTCCTTACGTTCCTGCTTTACGGGAGCTTCACCTGCTTCAATTAATTTATTGGTATATCTTAAACGGTATGTTTCTTTTCGGGCCACAGTTGATTGGGTTTAGGGTTTTCGGTTTTGTGTTTTCGGTTTTGGGTGGTTAATGAATGTTTCTTAGACCCTCTTTATTGGATTGATTGATAACTGATTTAAGAACTGTTACCCATTGCCATCCATACACTTTAATTCGCAGCCAGTAAGAGCCGTTGAATGCAAAAGTAACCCTCAATTCAGCAGGATGGCGAATTTATTATTCATAGATGTAGCGCATAAGAATGACCATATTACAACCTGATGTTACAAACAATAACCAAAAGCCCCCCATTAACATCTTTTTAATGGGGGGCTTTTTCTGGGGGCTTTCGGCTATTGTTCTTAATGTTGTATGCAGGAACAAGCCTTGAGGCGTGTTCCTGCATACAAAATACAACGTGGGAAAAGACCCCCACTGGTTTACAGTACAAGAGTACCCAAATAAACCGGGGCTGATGTTTCGCTAATTGCAAAGTGGGTAAAATTTAAGGGTCATTTATTTTCAAAGGGCGAACAGTTTTTTAAAGGGAGGCGTAATTTGATGGCCATGTTTTGCCCCCGGTCCGCTGGTTAGCGGAGAGGCCATCTGCCAGCTCATTAACTGCGTTAGATGAACCGCCCAGCATAACGCAATTAAAGTTCCACAATGGTATTCAGTACAAGAGGGCGATGCAACGATGCTCCACATAGCTTCTTAGCCCGGACAAAAAATATGGTTGTATAAAAGGGCAATGTAAACATGCCTGACTTCGCCAAGCAGACAGGAATGCTTAATCAGGGATCAATTGCCCGGACAAAAAAAATAAATTACATGCCCGTATGTCAGCAACAAATCAGGTGTTCCGCAACTTTAAATACCCCATTTACTTTATGTGCTACTAATAACCCCAACTCCTAAACCGCAAACAGTAAACAGCAAACAGTAAACCCTCAGATCGCCTGCCTCGCCTTTAGCTCCAGGTATTTATTGATGGCATTGATAGTCAGGTTTTCCGGGGCGGTCAATATGGAGAGTATGCCATATTTCGACAGCTCTTTTACGATCAGTCTTTTTTCGTAAGCGAATTTTTCAGCGATCGTTTTTACATATACTTCCTCCAGGTTATTCGCATTGATAGCTGACAATTGCCTTAACTCCGTATTTTCAAAAAACACTACCATCAATAAATGATGTTTGGCGATAGAACGCAAAAAAACCAACTGCCGTTTTAAACCTGATAAGGATTCAAAATTGGTGAACAATATTAACAAGCTGCGTTGCTTTACCCTGCTTCGCAACTGCATGTAAAGCATCTCGTAATCACTTTCCAAAAAAGAAGTTTCCTCGTTATATAAAAGTTGTAAAATATGAGCCTGTTGAACAGGTTTGCGGTCAGCAGCCAGCATTGTCCCCATTTTATTATCAAAAGTCATAAGCCCGACTTTATCCTGCTTTTTCAGACAAACATTGCTTAACACCAAGGTACTATTGATGGCGTAATCGAGCAGGCTTAAATTGCCAAAGGGCATTTTCATTAACCGGCCCTTATCAATAATACAGTAAACCTGCTGGCTTTTTTCATCGGTGAAATTATTTACCATCAGCGACGCCTTGCGTGCCGTGGCTTTCCAGTTGATGGTGCGGATATCATCTCCCCCTACATATTCTTTTATTTGCTCAAACTCCATGCTATGGCCGATCTTGCGCATCCGTTTATTACCATGCTCCGATTGTATGGTTGTTTGGGATAACAACTCGTACTTACGCAACTGCATAAACGAAGGGAAGACAGGAATGGTGATTGTTGCACCCACATCATGCCTTCTCATTAATAAACCCAATCCCGATTTTATATACAATATGATATTGCCAAAATTATATTCGCCCCTTTCCGTGGGGCGCAAACTGTAGGCGATATTCTTTTCCTGCCCTGCTTTAAACCGGTGTTTTAATATCCAGTCACGCTTTTGAAACTGCTCCGGCAATTCATCAATTATTTCCATCTCCACTTCAAAACGCATGGTGTTGGTTACCTGTAAAACCACTTTGTTTTCATCCCCGTTACTAAAACGTTCCGCCGTAATTCTTTTAGCAAGCGGGGCTTTACCCAGCAAAAAAAGAAATGTATAATCCATCACAACGAAAACAAGGAAAAGATACCATGCAATTTTAGGCACAATAAAAAAAGCAGGAATAAAAAAGGATAAAACAAATAATACAATACAAACGCCCACCACCAGGTAAAAGCGATTGGTTAAATACAGCCCCCTCAATCCCTCAAGGGGGACTTTTGAGCCTTCGGATTCGTGATTGCTTTTATTATTCATACAATTTATCCCGATTTATTAATGTAACAACTCAACATCAAAAAGAGCCTTGCCTCATTAGGGTCCTTCTTATTTCCCCCTTTGGGGGATAGAGGGGGCTGCTTCTTTTTCCTACCTCGGCACTTCAATAGCTTTCAAAATATTATCTATCAGGTCGTCAGCAGTTAAGCCTTCCATTTCCTTTTCGGGAGTAAGAATGATCCGGTGCCTTAAAACAGGTGGCGCCATTTCCTTAATATCTTCCGGTGTTACAAAATCCCGCCCTTTGATAGCCGCATTGGCCTTTGATGCCCTTAATATGGCCAGTGAAGCCCTTGGAGAAGCGCCTAAATACAAGGCAGGGTTGTTGCGGGTTTCAATAACAATTTTTGCGATATATTCTACCAGCCTCGGTTCAATAATAACCGACTGTATGGTAGTCCTGAAATTATTAATATCCATGGGGGATATTATTTTATTCACCTCGTAAATTAACTGTGCCTGCGTTCGTCCGTTTTGGTTATTTAATATCCCAATCTCCTCCTGAAGCGATGGGTATTGCACATCAATTTTAAAAATAAAACGATCCAGTTGCGCTTCCGGAAGCTGGTAAGTACCCTCCTGCTCTACCGGGTTTTGCGTGGCCAGGATGATAAATGGAAAACGCATTTCATGCGTAATGCCGTCAACGGTTACCTGCCTTTCTTCCATCACTTCAAATAGTGCGGCCTGTGTTTTCGCAGGCGCCCTGTTGATCTCATCAATCAATATGATATTGCTGAAAATGGGGCCGGGTTTAAAATAAAAATCACCCTCCTTAGGATTGAAAACGGAGGTTCCCACCACATCGCTCGGCATCAGGTCGGGTGTAAACTGTATTCTTGAAAAGTCCACATCAATTACTTTGGCGATCAGCTTGGCGGTTAAGGTTTTGGCGACACCCGGCACACCTTCAATTAAAATATGGCCATCGCAAAGCAAACCGATTATTAAAAGGTCCAGCATTTTATGTTGCCCTACAATCACCTTCCCTATTTCATTCCGTATGCTATCCATGCTTTGATTTAACCCGGAAAGATCAATGCGTTGCTGAAAAATAGTTTCTTCCATTATATTTTATTTTTATAAAAATTTTCCATCTGTTGATTCAATGATAACAATTGTTGATCGCTTACTTCCATTGTTTGCTGGACAGCGCTGATTGTTTCAAATAATTTTTCCGTGCCCTCTTTCGTATTGTTACTTTTACGGCTGAGGGTATTAACGAACTCATCACTGATATGGCTGGTATTCAAATAATAATGATTGCGGATATGCTCCAGGAAATACGTGATGAGTTTATCGGCAATATTACGGTTATCTTTTTTCTGCAGGTACAGGCGCCCAATCGTTTCAGTAAAAGTGAGCGTGGTATTGGTATTGGGGGCAATGGTTGGTACTATGCGCT
>JANOTW010000266.1:0-2730 GCA_031416575.1 Ferruginibacter sp. | reverse complement strand
AAGTGAAAACGGATTCCTGAAGAAAACCGAATATTATCCAATAGAAAAAGCAAGCGCCTTTCAATTAATTGAAAAAAGCATTTCCGGTAATCCCATTACGGATTTGCCCGGTAATAAAAAACTTTTTCCATTGCCCCTTATTGATAACACTATTTTAAAAATCAATGCCCCCAATATTAAAAAGCGGCGAAATGGCCTTTCTTTTATTCCTTATTGGACGATGGTTGCTTTTGCATCTTATGATCGTGCCAATTATAAACTTGAAAGCGATTTACCCACTAACGTCAGTAGCATCAGGCACCAGGAAGTGCACGAGCCTTCATTTTCCGTGGCGGTTTTAGCATCAAGGCAACTCCGCAAACACTGGGGTTTGCAAACAGGGCTTATCTATTCCAATACCGCTATCGGCATCAGCCCTCAAAAATTATATGCCTTGCAACAATCCGGTGGCGATATCGCTTTTAAATACAGCACTTCATCCGGCTATGCATATATAAAGCCAGGATTGGGCATGGCACCTGCCATGGGCGATAGCCTTAATACGACAGAAGGAAAACATAAACTACAGTTTATAAGAATACCGGTAATGATAAAATATACTGTTGGCGAAAATAAATTTTCTGTTACTTCCGGCGCAGGTATCGAAGCTAATTTTCTTGCCAATGCGAAAGTGGAAACGGAAATAGAGCATCCATTTAATCCTGAAATTGTCTTTATCAATAAACTTCATGGTGCAAAACCATTTCACCTGACAGCAGTTGCCGGCGCTGAATTACGCTACCATGCAAATAAAAAATTAACTGTAAACCTCCATCCTGTTTTCCGGTACGCCCTAACACCCATCACGAAAAACAATGTGGTGCAAACCTTTCCTTATAGCTTTGGCCTGGGCTTTGGAATGACATACCAATTTTGATTTTCAGAGTCAGTTATTTTTTTTGTCCGGGCTGTAGTATTTCATGGGGGTCATCGTTGCACTTGCCCCCACAGTATTGTGTGGGATCGCCCTTCTATCCAACCGTATTTTTTGTCCTGGCTAAGAAGCTATGTGGAGCATCGTTGCATCGCCCTCTTGTACTGAATACCATTGGGCAACTTTAATTGCGTTTTATGTAGAGGAGGGTCAGGCGGATTAATTTAATACCAATTAACTGACACAACGATGTTGTCCCTGCATGCCGCATTGCGGGGCAGGCAATGAATACTTCGGCCCCGCTCAGTACATCCGCCCGTACAATAAAAAAAAATAGCGTTGTACCAAATGTCATCACCATAAAAAACAGGAAGAGTATCCAATGAAATATGGTGGCATCAATTTGGAATGTACCCATCGGGATAAATATAACCCTGATTAATTTTTTTTCAATCTACCCAACCACATTTCATCTGCCTGTTATCTATTTGTTGAAACAGGCATCATGAAACACATGGCATTCATCATAACGGTTTTATTAGGATTCAGCGCTACCGCTCAAAAAATAATCATTAGCGGATATGTAAAAGATGAAGCCTCCAGGGAAGCTTTGATTGGTGCATCTGTTGTAAATGCAACTACTAAAACCGGCGCTTCTACCAACCAATATGGATTTTTTTCCTTAACGGTTTCCATGGCCCAACCTGTTGAATTGATTATTTCGTACCAGGGTTATAAAATTCAGGCAAAAAAAATAACATCAAAAGAAAATGTGCGGTTAGAGGTATTATTAATAAACACTTCGGCTACCCTGGGCGAAGTAATAGTTAAAGCCGGAAAGAATGATTACAATGTTCAGAAGGCGCAAATGGGCGTGATAGATGTACCGCTAAGAGCTATAAAAAATTTACCGGTCCTGATGGGTGAAAGGGATATAATGAAAATTATCCAGTTACTGCCCGGCGTACAGGGTGGCCAGGAAGGCACGAGCGGCTTCTATGTACGGGGCGGTAACATGGATCAAAACCTGGTGCAGTTGGATGAAGCCACGGTATATAATCCCAACCACCTGTTTGGTTTATTCAGCATATTCAATGTGAATGCCATTAACAGTGTACAACTGATCAAGGGGGGCTTTCCCGCGGAGTATGGAGGCAGGCTAAGCTCAATTTTAAACATTACCATGAAGGAAGGAAACAAGACCAAATACCAGGTAGAAGGTGGCATGGGTTTACTTTCCAATAATCTTACTGTTCAGGGGCCGGTTCAAAAAAATAAATCTTCCTTTATTATTTCCGCCAGGCAAAGCCATATCAATTTATTAATAAAACGGCTTGCTGCTTCTAATAATAACTCCTACAAATTCTATGACCTCAATGCAAAAATGAATTTTGAATTGGGCGATAAGGATCATTTGTTTATCAGCTTCTTCAAAGGCAATGACAACGCCTCCTACAACAACCCGAATAGTTTAAACTATACCACAAACTTTGGTAACAGTACTGGCACGCTGCGTTGGAACCACCTGTTTGGAAGTAAGGTTTTTTCCAACAGTTCCATCATTTACAATGATTATAACCTGGCCCTGTCAACTTCACAAAATAATTATTATTCACTGCTTTATACCGCAATAAAAGATATGACGTTAAAAACCGATTTCACCATTACACCCTCAACCAGGCATAAAATAAAAGCGGGTTTTGCTTATACCAACCATCGTTTATCCCCTGCATCTTTTTCTGCCAGTATCCCCAGGCGGGGAAACCGGTTAACCATCAATAAAACCGGTATTAATAAACTGTACTCAAATGAAATGG
>JANOTW010000265.1:0-3834 GCA_031416575.1 Ferruginibacter sp. | reverse complement strand
TGAGGAGATTTCAGTTACCCTCAATGTGCAGCGAATTGGAAGTTTAGAAATACCGGCCATCATCTATGGACAGAAGGCATACTTATCCATAAGGGATCTTTTTGATTTCTTAAAGATCAGAAATATCCCATCATCAGATTTTGATTCAGTGGCTGGTTTTTTTATTAACCCAAATGCCCCCTACCTTATAGATAAAGTCAATAACAAAATTATTTACCAGGAGAAGGTTTTTACCCTAAAACCAAATGACCTGATCCAAACTTCAACTACACTTTATCTGAATTCGGATTATTTCGGACAGGTATTTGGATTAGAATGCGCCTTTAATTTTCGCAGCCTTTCCGTTACCCTCAATACAAAAATAGAATTACCTGCAATACGCGAAATGCAATTGGATTTAATGCGCCACAACATCAGCCGGATGAAAGGTGAAAGGAAGGCTGATACCATTATTCAGCGGGGTTATCCATTGTTTCATGTAGGTATGGCCGATTGGTCGGTAATGTCTGCACAGGAAACAAAAGGCCGCACCAACACAAGGGCCAACCTTGGTATTGGCGCCATAGCAGCCGGCGGCGAACTTAACCTGTCCTTGAATTACAACAGTGATGAGAAAATAAATTTCAGGCAGCAATTTTATCAATGGAGGCATGTCAACAACGACAGGGCGGCCCTGCGCCAGGTAACTGCGGGAAAAGTATTCGCACAGTCGGTATCGTCCGTTTTCGCACCGGTCGTGGGTTTTCAATTATCAAATACGCCTACTACCTACAGGCGGTCGTATGGCACTTACACGCTGAGTAATACCACCACGCCGGAATGGACGGTGGAATTGTATGTGAATAATGTGCTGGTCAATTATACCAAGGCGGATGCATCCGGTTTTTATACCTTCCAGGTGCCGATGGTATATGGTAATTCAGTTGTGAAGCTTAGGTTTTATGGCCCCTGGGGCGAAGAACGGACGAGTGAAAAATTCATCAGTGTCCCGTTTAATTTTATACCGCTTCACCAGTTTGAATATAATGTAACCGGTGGCATAGTTGAAGATGATCACAAAAGCCGCTATGCACGGGCCAATTTGAATTATGGCCTGGGTAGCCGTATCACTGTTGGCGGGGGTATGGAATATCTTTCATCACTGGTATCGGGAAAAGCCATGCCTTTTATAAATGCTTCGGTAAGGCTTGGCTCGCATTTGCTGGTCTCCGGCGAGCATACTTATGGTGTAAGGTCAAAAGGTACGCTCAGTTACAGGCTGCCTTCCAACCTGCAGGTGGATGTTAATTATATACGGTACGCCAAAGATCAAACGGCGATAAGGCTCAATAACCTGGATGAGAAAAAAATCGTATTTTCAAAGCCCTTTCGGGGAAAAAAGTTCACTGCTTTTTCCCGTTTTACATTGAATCAATTTACATTTCCCTCCAACCCTGCATTTCCAAAAATAAAAATGAAAAATACTTCCGCTGAAATGCTGTTTTCCGCGGTTGTAAAAGGTGTCAGTTCCAATCTTACCACGTTCGCCCTAATTGGTACTAACGGAAACCCATTGGTTTACAGTAACCTTTCCTTAACCTTTCGTTTTCCGGCAGGTATCAGGTTTACGCCACAGGCACAATATGAATACAGGCTGAAAAAATTTAGTACGGTAAAAGCCGTAATGGAAAAAAACATCTTTAACCGCGGTTTTCTAACTGTAGCTTACGAAAAAACACTTTTGAATCCTTTATATAATAATAATAATATCAGTTCAATAGCGATTGGGCTGCGTTATAATTTTTCTTTTGCACAAACGTTTTTTTCCGCTGTTCAAAGCCGCAATACTGTTGCTACTACACAATCAGCCAGGGGAAGCCTCCTATACGATGGCAAAACAAAATACCTTGGCGCCAATAGCCAAACCAATGTGGGCAGGGGGGGATTGATCATTTCACCTTTCCTTGATCTAAACTGCAACGGACGGCGTGACCGGGGGGAGCCTAAAGCATTCGGGCTGAACCTTCGCATAAGTGGTGGCCGCATAGAACATAATATTGGCGATACCAGCATACGCATATCCGGACTGGAGGCTTATACCAGTTCTTTCATTGAACTTGATAAAACCAGTTTTGATAATATAGCCTGGCAAATAAAGAAGCCAACCATTAGTGTTACCATTGAACCAAACAATTTTAAATTGATTGAAGTACCGGTGGCCGTGGTAGGTGAAGTGTCGGGAACAGTATATCATAATGACACTAATGGAAAAAATGGCCTCGGCAGGATAATCGTAAATTTTTACGACAGCGGTTCCATCCTTGTGGCACGGACCATAACGGAGGCTGACGGCTATTTTAATTTTATGGGCCTGGCGCCTGGCAACTATACCGCACGGATTGATGCTGCGCAAATACAAAAATTACAGATGGTTGCTTCACCTGCTTTATCATTTAAAATTTTGTCAAACATGGATGGCGATGTGGCGGATGGGCTTCAATTCGTTCTGCAACCTGTTAAAGACGTAAAATAACCCCCGCCCCCTCTCCAAAAGGCTTCTGAGGCAAGCTCTCCTGTTCTATTTTAAGGAACCCGCTTCCATACAACCAAACTTTTTTTTGTTGTCCGGGCAGAAGGTATTCATGGCAACATTGTTGCGTTGATAATCCCGATAGCGTATGCGTATCGGGACAGTCTATCCCGATAGAGAAGCGTATCGGGACCCTTCTATACAACCATATTTTTTTGTCCGGGCTAAGAAGCTATGTGGAGCATCGTTGCATCGCCCTCTTATACTGAATACCATTGGGGATCTTTAATTGCGTTATACCGGGCGGTTCATCAGGCGTAGTTAATATGGGTATCCTTGTGCATTTTAAGTTTGTCTGAACTATGATTCTTATGATTGATTTGATTACAATGAATTTGGCAAAAGAACATGTAAAAAATCATTATTGCCGCCAAAATAAAATTACCTGTACAAATCTCAATAAATCAAATCAATCATATCAATCATAAGAATCATAGTTCAGGCATTTTTCAAAACAACCACTGGAAAATAAAATAATCGGCATAATTTCCCCTGAAAATATTTCAATATGAAAAAAGCATTGGTAATAGGTGGCGCCGGGCTTATTGGCAGGCAACTGATTGATTTGCTGCTGGCGGATGAGCGGTATTCCGTGATTGCATTGGTGAGAAAACCTTTGCCAATAACACATGAAAAATTATTACAGGATGCGTTCAATTTTGACAATCCTGATAAACAGGTAGTTGCTGCCGATGAAATTTTTTGCTGTATGGGCACTACCATAAAAGCGGCCGGCAGTAAACCCGCTTTTTACAAAGTTGACTTTGAATATGTGTTAACCATCGCTCAAACAGGTTATTCCAATGGCGTAAAAAAGTTTGCATTGGTATCATCAATGGGCGCCAATAAAAATTCAAATATTTTTTATAGCAAAACAAAAGGGGCGATAGAAGCAGCGGTTGCCCTTATTGGTTACGAGGGTTTGTTTATTTTCAGGCCCTCCATATTATTGGGGCGGCGCACGGAGTTTCGTATGGGGGAAACGATAGGGAAATTTCTAATGAAAAGTTTCGCTTTCGCCTTACCAAAAAAATATCAGCCGGTCAAAGCCAGCCAGGTAGCAAAGGCGATGGTGGCCAGCATGAATTCAGGTAAAACCGGTGTACATATCCTGGAGTCGGATAGCATCGCGGCTTTTTGATGAATGTTTTATTTACCAACCGCGGTATTCAAAATAAAGTTGCAGGGATGACTTGAATGGGGCATATAAAAAAACCTTCATTGCTGAAGGTTTTTCATGGATAATGATCATGCGGTAACATGAT
>JANOTW010000264.1:0-2577 GCA_031416575.1 Ferruginibacter sp. | reverse complement strand
GAGGGTGGCGGGAGTGCTAAAATTAAATTGTTCTTGAAATATCAGCTAAAAAAACTCAATAGTATAGTCTGATTGCCTTTCTTAAAAAAAGAAAAAGGGAAATAGTACCAATTTAAAATTTAAAACATGAACCAGGAACCTTTTGTAATGGAATGCGGTTTAAATGCACCTGCCGAAAAAGTTTGGCAGGCATTAACTGATAAAGACAAAATGAAACAATGGTATTTTGATATTGAAAACTTTAAAGCCGAATCGGGTTTTGAATTTCAATTTGATGGAGGAAGTGAAGAAAAAAAGTACCTGCACCTTTGCAAAATAACCGAATTGGTACCGGGTGAAAAACTTGCTTACAACTGGCGCTATGAAGGTTATCCAGGCCAATCACTTGTATCTTTTGAATTGTTTGTTGAAGCAGGTATCACCAGGCTAAAGATTACACACGAAGGGCTTGATAGTTTTCCCGCAAGCAATCCTGATTTTGAAAAAGAAAATTTTATAACGGGATGGAATGATATAATTGGCACAAGCCTTAAAAATTTTGTTGAAAAATCTTAACAGGAGAAACTTTTATTAATGGATAATTGGTTAATGGATAATTAGTTAATGGATAATTGATAATTATTTTAATCATTAAGCTTTCTGTATAATGAAGCCACTTTGATTCGAAAACATTATCAATTATCCAATTATCAATTATAAATCCCTATCATTATTGCAACTCCGCGGAAACGGTAATCTTTGGTTCTTTTGAAATCTTGCCTGCGCCAATCTGTGGACCGTCAACATTGTAATCGGCTAATTTAATATTAAACTCGGCATTCGTGGAAACCGCCTTACCGTTTACTACGATTTTACCGGTTGTTTTTACGGGTTTGGTAATCCCATGAATCGTAAGATCGCCAGCAACGTCCGCATCATAAGTACCATCCTTCCTAAAATCAATGGCGGCAAGATTGGTGATGTTTCCCTTAAAAGTGGAAGTAGGATATTTATCCGTTTCCAACCATTTCTCTCCATTAAAATGTTCCTGGATCCTTGGATTGGCAAATGCGAAGTTTTTCATTACTACTTCAAATGCAAGTGTCCCTTTGGTTGGGTCAATGGCAACTATTACCGTTTTGTTTTCCGCCTTGGGGGCCTCATCCAGACTGGTAGTAGCATCGAAATTAATGGTGCCTGAAGTGGTTGTTTTCTTTTGTGCGAACAATGAACCCGTTGCTGCTATTAAAGCAATAAATAGAATAGATTTTTTCATTTTGTAGTTGTTTTTATTTTTTATTTGTTAAGAGCACATCTTTTGAAGGTGATGAATGTTGTTTCCAGTATCTGGCTGTAAGCGCCCCCGCTACAGGAACCCTTGATGGAAACTTTATCCCCCTGCTTTATTTTCCTGGCCTCATCCCGGTGTTGTTGTTGAAAAGCAAAAATTATATAAGCGCCGGACGTGGTATCTGCCATTTTTATATTGACAGTTGTATCGGCGCCTTCCACTTCAGAAACCATGCCATTTACTACAATAATTTTTTCTGCATATTTTTTATTGGCTAAACCGTCATTTTTTTCAAACTCATGAATAAGATCCAATGCGTTAACGGTAAAATCTGGCTTGGTTGTACTGGTATCTGCATACTTTTCATTTAAAATGTACCAGACCGCACCCGCGCCCAGTAATAAAAGAATAACAATTCCATACCCTATTTTTTTCAACCAGGGATTCATTCTTTTTCTTGGGGCATCCATATTTTGTAATTTTTTAGCCGGGCAAAAATAGTACTTTATAATACAAATACATACGTTTAAACATAAGTTTAACAACTTAAGGCTTTAAACAAAAAAGCCATTCCTTTTGAAATAAATGGCATTTAAAAAAAATGATTGATAAATATTATTATTGACATTCATATTCTTAAACCCTTTCCGGCTCCCATCTTGCGGTTAGTGTGCGCAAGGGGTAAATTAGTGATATTTATTTTGCACAATAACCAAATAAAACACGCTCTGGAATTAATTTAATCCCGATGCATCGGGAGCCCAATGGTATTTAGTACAAGAGTACCCAAATAAACCGGGACTGATGTTTCGCTAATTATCCCGATGCATCGGGAGGTAAAATTTACAAGTCATTTATTTTAAAAGGGCGAACTGTTTTTTAAAGGGAGGTATAATTTGAAGACCCTGTTTTGCCCCCGGCCCTCCCGATGAACCGGGACAGGCTTTCCCGAAAAATCGGGATGTTCCAAAAGGGGAGGCCTTCTACCAGTTCATAAATTGCGCCTGATGAACCGCCCGGTAAAACGCAATAAAAGATCCCCAATGGTATTCAGTACACGAGTGCGACGCAACGATGATCCCATGAAATTCTTCAGCCCGGACAAAAAAGGAAATAGCCTGCACTATAAACTGCGAAAGCCAGGGAGTTTTAAATTTATGATGCCATGTACAAATAGAACTTTAATTGTCCGGCGCCGGTTCAGTTACAATAACCTGTTTTTTAACCGGCTTGGTTTTCAATACTGGTGCGGCGGGTTGAAACCCTTTGATATAGCCACGCTGCAGCAAAATGGGTATCACATGTTT
>JANOTW010000263.1:0-2834 GCA_031416575.1 Ferruginibacter sp. | reverse complement strand
TAAAAGTTTTAAATGGATTGGCATTGTAAACATACAAACGATAGAGATCGTGAATGGTCAGAATAGTTTTGCCTTTTGGCATAAAAAAAGTGGCGTAGTTGAAATCTCCAATTACATGATTGATACAATCCCTGTTTTTGAAAGCAACTGAAACTACATCGAATACCCTATCCCATAAAGAAGAACCATTATATCTAAAAAATACGGTAGAAAATTTAAGCGAACGAGGGAGATTTTGCCTGATAATTTCGAAAAGAAGATTAATGCTAAGGGTATCATCTTTACTTTGATAAAACAATATCTTCATAAACCGCCAGTCTAAAAATAAATTGGTCCATTCCAAATCCGATTGTTATCGTATTTGGAATGCAACTATATAAATTCTATTTTATGCTTTTAAAATGAGGCTCCGCTCTTTGATCGGTTTACAGGGATGCCCTGCACAAACCATCCATCCTGGCATGTCCTTCGTTACAACCGATCTTGCCCCAATTACACATCCTTCGCCGATGGTAATGCCCGGATGAATAAATGCCTCTGCCGCCACCCAGGCATGATCACCAATAATAATCGGCTTTGTATAAAGCGGGAAACCAGGTAAATTATAATCATGGGTCCCGGCGCATAAATGCGCCCCCTGTGATATAACAGCCCTCTTTCCAATGGTTATTTTTCCCTGTGTATAAAGTATGGCCCCATTGGCAACAGCCGCCCCATCCGCAAGTTCAAGGTTCCAGGGCGCCCATATTTTAGCTCCAGGGTAAACATGGACGGACTTGCCAATTTTGGCCCCAAAACATCGTAACAGGAAAGATCGCCAGCCGTGAAAAGGCTTAGGGGAAAAACGAAAAAATAAACCTGCTACAACAGCCCATAAAACCCGGCCAATTCGGTTTTGAAGAGAAAAAGTAGTACCTACATAGCTATCTTTATTTTCCATGGATACGTTATTTTTTTAAGTGGTTCCCCAGCTTTTTTAGCACATAATTCGGAGATAAAACCAACGAAGTGGCAACCTGCCATACAAATGCCAGGTATCTTTTCGAAAGTATCGCAAAACCGGCGCTCCTGAAAAAAATCATTGAATAATTGAAGCGTTTCCTGTTAAATTTTTTCCACCAGGAATACCCTTCCCGGATAGTCACGAATTCTTTAAAACTTATTTCAGGTTTTCCCGATCTCCTTAATGCAATGCATTGCTTAACGAAAGAAATAGTATCAAGAACAAGGATCGGTTTTCGAACTGTAATTGAGGAAGCATGAATACGGTATTTCATCAATACTTCAGGAATTACCAACAATATAAATCCCTTCCCCGCTAACCGGTTAAGAAATTCAAAATCTTCACAAGGTTCAAATTTCGTCCTAAGCCCTCCTGTTTCGATAAAAGCTTTTCTTGAAACCATCAGCCCGGTATAGGAACAGGCAATAAATTCTTCATTGGCTATTGACCGTTGATATTCCGCTACGGTTGAAAGTCCGGGATAACGCTGGGTGCCAAACATGTTTCCCTTTTCATTAATGTAGTAGCAATATGAACTGGAAGCATCAACTTCAGGGTTTGCTTTGTGAAAAGCTACCTGCCTTTCCAGCCTTTGGGGCAGCATTACATCATCAGCATCTAAAAAGGCACACCATTCTCCCCGCGCTTTATTAACGAGATAATTCGTTGCGGAGCTTTTACCAGAATTGATTTCAAAGTATGCCTGAATTCTTATATCCTTTGCTGCGAATTGCCGGATGATTTGTGCGGAGCCATCAGTAGAACCATCGTCCAATATGATCAGCTCAAAATCCCGGAAACTTTGATTTAGAATACTTTCAATTGCTTCATCCAGATGTTTTTCCTGGTTATACACAGGTAAAATGACAGACACTAACGGTAACATATGAATTAAAAAAACCGGGGTTATGAAAGTTTAAATGATCGGTTAACTTTTTAACCAACTACAATTCTAAATCACCTGCTCTGATTACTATACTGCACAAGGGATAAAAACGTGAGAAAAAATTATTGTCCAGGCAGTGAAGCAAAGAGCATTCCCGATGAAATGCCGAAAGGTCGGCACAGGTCGGGATTTCGAAATACAGGATTTTTGTCCAAGCTATATTTCCTTGCTCAACATCGTTGCATCGCCCTCTTGTACTTAATACCATTGGGCAACTTTATTTACGTTCTAAATTAATTCCTGAGCGTATTTTATTTGATTATTGTACAAAAGAAATATCACTAATTTATCCCTTGCGCAGTATAATACAATTTATCAATAAATGGGATTAATATTAAACTGTATTAAGCCCCCACGAGTTGGGAAAATCTTTTTGCCGCATGGATAATGGAGAAATTATTTTTGTAAGAAAATTGAGCCTGCCCGCCCATCTCTTTTTTTTCTTCACATGTTAATCGTTGCCAGGCTTCCAGTAATTTTTGCGTTCCCGCTGTTGAATCTTCTTCCACTACGCCTCCACCTGCTTCAATAATTTCACGCCATATATTTACCTGTTTGGAAATCAGTACCGGCTTTCCACAGGCTAATGCTTCCACTACCGCAATACCAAAATTTTCCTGGTGGCTCGGCAATACGAATGCATCAGATCCGTAAAACGCACCCCATTTGGCATTGCCGGTAAGCATGCCCGGAAAAAAAACCGATTCCTGTAACGTGGCCGATCCTGAAACCAATTGCTGCATCTTTTTTCCATAAGCCGTTTCAAGTCCCGGCCCCGCTATTACCAATTTTGGAAATGATAATTTACCTGCTGCTAATTTTTTATGCCCCTGCATATTATCAAGCACATTCCCGTATGCTTCAATGAGGTGATCAATTCCTTTT
>JANOTW010000262.1:0-10484 GCA_031416575.1 Ferruginibacter sp. | reverse complement strand
GCTTATTTTTTGAAAGAAGCAAAAGCAGCGGCGTTGCAGGAGTTACGTCCCGATTGCCATCGGGAGGGAGGCAAAAGCAACGAATTCAAAAGTGAAAGTAAGTACCACAGGGTCTTTGCGAATAATTCACCTAATCCCATCTTTTTAATTTCCTTAAATTCAGGAATTTGCATTATGCCGGGGTATTACGCACTTACAGGGCTTGATATAATTCATTGTTCACGCAGGGCGATGCCCTACGCTATTATATTTCGCCCTTTCAGGGCTTAGCTGGCGACCGCCTAAGTTATCGAGCAATATCCACCAAGCCCTGGATAGGGCGGAATATTCCAGCATAGTGCAAAGCACTATGTAAAAAACAAATGTAAAAAAGCCCTGGCAAGGGCGATATAATATCGCATTGGGCAACGCATAATATATATAGGCCACTATTAAAATATTTGAAAAACCGCATTTTGCATAAAAGTGTAAACTCCTTTTGTTGCTCCTTCAGAGCAGGAGGAATTTGGGATGTAGCCAGGCATATTGCTCATACGATAGTGTATTTTTAATTATTACGTGGGAAAAGACCCCCAATGATATTCGGTACAAGAGGGCGATGCAAGGATGACCCACATAGCTTCTTAGCCCGGTCAAAAAAGATTTGTTGTTAAGGGATGCCAACCTTCCATAGACTCAAATTATTTAAAGGCCCTTTGCAGAGGTTGGCAACCCTACTGGAATAGAGCGGCGGTTTGGGATACACCTTAATAGCGGCAAGTAATAAAAATGGATATTGTATTTATAAAATTCGTCCTGAAATTTGTAACCTTTTTTGCATTTTTAAAACTAACTTGCACACCTAAAAATTAATGATACCATGCATTATAACAGACTCGTTTCCGTAACCGGCTTAGGCGGTTTATACGAATTAATGTCTTCGAAAGCGGATGGGGGCATTGTGAAATCGCTGGAAGATAAAAGCACCAAATTCGTAAGCACCCGTTTGCATAATTTTTCTCATCTGGAAAGTATTGAAGTTTTTACGACAAGCGAAGATAATGTGAACCTGGTGGATGTTTTTACCGCAATGAAAGGCAGTACTGAAGTTTTACCTGATGCAAAGGCTGATGCAAAAGCTATCAAAGCATATTTCGAAAGAGTGTATCCTGATATGGATTTTGAAAGAGTGTATGGAAGTGATATGAAAAAGATGGTGAAATGGTTTGCACTATTAACTGCCAACGAGGTAGAAATCAAATTATCTGAAAATCACGAACAGGACGCCGCTTCTCATGATGTAACTACCCCAAAGGCTAAATCAAATGAAACCAAACATGCAAGTGTTAGATCGGCCCCGCCTAAAAAAATAAATTCTCCCAGAAAGATGGCTTAAACCCCTATCCCCTTCCCGAAAAACCGGGATGTTCCATAAGGGGAATAAGGCAATAGATTAAAAAAACGGCCAGCCTTCGATATACAGGGCACATTGGCTTTTCAGAATCTTCCCAAAGCCCTATAGGGATTTAGGGCGCTCACTACCGTAGTTGTTTCAGCTACGGTAGTCTTGTTAAAAACCAATCAATTTTATAAAATGTACACAGCAGATATACAAAAAATTACCCGCCATTTTGTTCCCAATGATTTTGTGCTAACTGACTGGAAAAGCCTTGAACCCTACTTCAAGGATTTACTCGAAAGAAATATTGACACAAAGGAAAATCTGGAACAATGGCTGCAGGACCAGAGTGAACTGGAGGCGGTGGTAAGTGAAGATGCCTGCTGGCGCCAGATAAAAATGACCTGCGATACTGAAAACAAGAGCCTGGAAGCGGCGTTTAATTTTTATTGCATGGAACTGCAACCCAAAATTCAACCTTATGCGGATGCATTAAACAAAAAATTGGTTAATCATCCGTTGGCGAATGAACTGGATACAGACAAATATTTTACTTACCTGCGTAGCTTACGCAAAAGTATCGAGTTGTTCAGGGAAGAAAACATTCCATTACAGTCGGAGCTGGCTGTAATGCAACAACAGTTTGGCGTAATTTCCGGTAAGATGACCGTTAACATTAACAGCCAGGAATACACGCTGCAACAGGCGGCCAAGTTTTATGAAAGCCACGACAGGCATTTAAGAGAGGAGGCATACAGGAAAATACAGGAAAGGAGATTGCAGGATAAAGATGAACTGAGCAAACTGTACAATCAGTTATTGGAAAAACGTAACGCCGAAGCATTGAATGCAGGCTTTACCAATTACCGGGATTACCGTTTTAAGGAATTAGGAAGATTTGATTATACAAAAGAAGATTGCTACGCATTTCATAATGCGGTAAAGCAGCATGTATTACCATTGGTAAACCTGATTTATCAAAGGAAAAAAGAGAAATTGGGGTTGGATACATTCCGGCCTTGGGATACAGAAGCAGAACCTGAAGGCTCACCATCACTGCAACCCTTTGCAACCAGTGAAGAGCTGATCAATAAATCAATTGAATGTTTTTCAAAGCTTCGCCCCTTTTTTGGCGAATGCCTTGTAAAAATGAATGCCTTAAAACACCTTGACCTGGAAAGCAGGATGGGTAAGGCTCCCGGTGGATACAATTGCCCATTGGCCGAAAGCGGCGCACCCTTTATTTTCATGAATGCGGCCGGGCAAATGCAGGACCTGATAACCATGGTGCATGAAGGCGGCCACGCTGTACATTCTTTTTTAGCACATCCTTTATCGCTCACCGGCTTTAAAGAATACCCGATGGAAATAGCTGAAGTGGCAAGTATGGCGATGGAGCTTTTTAGTATGGAGCATTGGGACGTGTTTTTTGATGATGATGCACAATTAAGAAAAGCCCGGGAATACCAATTGGAAAGAGCGGTCACCATTTTTCCGTGGATAGCTACGATTGATAAATTCCAGCATTGGATTTATGAAAACCCCACGCATACCCTGCAAGAAAGAGCCGCTAAATGGAACGAAATCCTGAACGAATTTAGTGATGATGTAATTGATTATAGCGGGCTGGAAAATTACCGCAGCAACCTTTGGCAAAAGCAGTTGCATTTATTTGAAGTGCCATTTTATTATATTGAATATGGCATTGCACAGTTGGGCGCTATTGGAATGTGGAGGCAGTTTAAAGCAAATAAGCAATTGGCAATGGACAACTATTGCAATGCCCTTAGTCTTGGAGGAACCAAAACATTACCCCAGCTTTTTGAAACTGCCGGTTTGAAATTTGATTTCAGTCCTGAACAAATAAAAGAATTGATGGAATTCGTAAAGAGTGAAATGGCATAGCTATTTACAATCATTACAAATCCCGCTAACTACCATTTCCGCATCCTTTGGCGTAAAGCCCACCGGAAGCTTTACCTGAGGAATGATTACATCTTCCAAACAAATAGTTTTGCTGCATGCATTGCATATAAAATGTACATGGTTATCGTGGTGATGGCCTGCTTCGCAGTTGTCTTTGCATAATGCGTACAAAATAGAATTATCGGTGGTTGGGATGAGGTGAATGATCCCCTTTTCCACAAAGGTTTGCAAAGTGCGGTAAACAGTTACCCTGTCAAAAATTTCGCCGGTATATTTTTCAATATCCGAATGCGCCAACGCCCCATCGCTGGTTAAAAACAGTTCTAATATTTTCTTACGGCCATCCGTAACGCTTAGCTTGTTTTTTTTTAAAATATCAGGTATCATGTTTTTTCCGGTTTCTGTATTGCGTGTACTAATCATTCATCTCTCATTAATCAATTCGCATAACTCATTTTAATTCTTAATTCCACATTATTTAAGGCTCCTGCTCTGGTATTTCTCTTTCAGCACCTCTTTAATATCTTTAAATAATTTCTGTATTTCATCTTCCTTCAGCCCGTCGTAAATACCCCTCACCCTGCTTTGCTTATCTACCAACGCGAAAAACTGGGTGTGTATAAACTGGTCTGCGATGTTAGCCGTTGTATCGGGTTTATTATTGTCAATCATATAACTCTGTCTTGCCATTCTATATAAAGCCTGTTTATCCCCGGTTACAAAATTCCAGTTACTGTTCATGGAAGATTGGTTATCGCTCAGGGTTGAATCATATTCTATCTTGTAAGACCCATCCACGTTTTTATGCAGGTTCCCTGCCAACATTTGCCGTTCATATTTTTTAAGTAAAGGCACCGAATCCGTTTCAGGCATGCAGGTATGTGAAATGATCATAAAACTGCTGTCACTTTTATAGGCATCATATACCCTTCGCATATTGGCATTCATCTTTGGGCAAATTCCTTTGCAGGTGGTAAAAAAGTACTCCGTCACATATACTTTTCCATCTACATCCCTTTCCGTAATGTTTTTTCCGTTTTGATTGGTAAATGAAAATGGTTGTACATTATTGTTGATCACCGGAAGGCTTGATTGAATGAAATCCTCCTGGCTGAAAAAGTATAAAAAATACCCGCCGAATAAGAGTACGAAGAAGCCAACGTAATAATGCCACTTTTTAATCATCTGGTATATTTTTGGCAAAGTTACATTCAAACTATTTGGTAAATAAACCTTATTCATAAATCGGAGGCAACCTGAAACTTGCAACGTTATTGCAAATATCCTATCTTTGCCATTCTAAAAATGAATACAAAAATCAATTGGGATATAATGGGTATCGCTACTTCCGTAGCCTGTGCTATTCACTGTGCTTTATTGCCGGTGCTGGTTTCCAGCCTGCCTGTTTTTGGTATTAATGTCATTCATAACTCATTTTTTGAGTGGGGAATGATTGCGCTGGCATTTGTAGTAGGTTCCTATTCCTTATTTCATGGATATGTCAAACATCACCGTTCCCTTATACCGGTTTACATTTTTTCCGCCGGTTTTATGTTCCTCGTGCTGAAACAATTTTATCATCCCATTGAAAATTGGTTCCTGATTTTTGCCGTTCCGTTAATCACCGGTGCGCATTATTACAATTATCATTTGTGCCAAAGGAGCAAGTGTACTTCCGCACATCATAAGCATTAAGAGTTCCTTCCTTTACTGTCAATTTCAGAACTCCATACCTTTTGTAGTTTAAAGTACATGCTCTTTTTTCTTTTTTGTCCAGGCATCATATCCCAGATTAAGCATTGTTGCGTTGATAATCCCGATAGCGTATGCGTATCGGGACAGTCTATCCCGATAGCGAAGCGTATCGGGGCCCTTCTATACAACCATATTTTTTTTGTTGTCCGGGCAGAAGTATTTCATGGCATCATCGTTGCATCGCCCTCTTGTACCGCATACCATTGTGGATCTTTAATTGCGTTATAATGAGCAATTCATCAGGCGCAGTTTATGAACTGGTAGAAGGCCTCCCCTTTTGGAACATCCCGATTTTTCGCATTGGCCCCGAGGATCGGGGTGGACTGTCAAGTTAAAATATTCTTTTAAAACAATCAGACAACATGAAAACCGCAATAGGCTTAGCTCCGGAGAGCCGGTCCCGATTTATCGGGAAGCTACCTCTTTGTAGAAATATGATAAATACGTCAGTTGCGTGCCGTTGGTACGCCCCTTGTAATACTTTGCAATTCTAATGGGTTGCTCCTACGAAGCAGAACTGCCCGTTGATAATAATTGCTACAAAGGGGTTTCCCGATAACTATAATTATCGGGACTGAAATTAAATCTGGATAGGCCTTTGGTAGATATCTGCAAAAAACCAGCTTGACAGTCCACCCCGGTCCTCGGGGCCAATGCGATACATCGGGATAATTAGAGAAACATCAGCCGCGGCTTATTTGGGTACTCTTGTACTGAATACCATTGGGGAGCTTTACCCACGTTGTTTGTAGGGGCACATCAGCAGGCTTTCATGTCCGGCCTGTTACTTGCCTGGTAAATGCGGATAGCTCACTTTTTCCAAACCTTTATCAAAAATTTTCACCACGTATTAGTTCATTTAAAAATGAACTCCAGTTTCTCAATTCGTGCATTCATTGCTTAAAACAATATAGGGGCTAATTGACTGAAAAGATGGGGAAATAATTGCACACGGAAACCCTAAAATCCTGCTATACTAATTTGTAAACAGTGCAACAAGGCCGGTTATTTCGTGGTACATATATTGCCCATTCAGTTGTACATTAAAACTGGGTATTTAATGTGCAAAAACAAAGGGTGCGTCCCAAATTACCGCTGGCTGTCGAGGGTACCAGCCAGGGCAGGTCGCAGTGACCGGTGTCCTCACCGGCCACAGTTACGAAGGGGAAGCGACAATTTTGGATGCTCCCAAATAAAATGCTAAACAGTAACAATACAACTGTTTTAAAATGCAGGGGTTTTAATTTTATTAACGATTGTAAACTAACTAAAAATGGAAAGGCTTTGCAAGCAAATGGAAGATAAGCTCTGTACATTATTATCTTTCTTAACTCAATTACCCTGCAAACTTGAAATGATTGCCGATGAAATTGACAACGAAAATTTAAGAAACGCATTATGCGCCGTCGCGATGGAAAGTAATGAGTATGCAAATGAATTAAATGCGCAACTCAGAAGCCTGGAAATAGTTCCGCCAGTTCCGGGCATCAATAACCTGGAGGAGGAAATAATAGAAAAGAGCCTCATGTATTCTTCCAAAGAAAAAGGGAAAGAACTTTTATCCATCTGTGAAAGAAGCGAAGCATTCTTTTCCGAATTATACACCGATCTGTTAAACGGCTATTTCCCCAATGCATCATTAAAGGATATGATGCACTACCAGTTATTAGGAATAAAGTCTGCGTTTATGCGCATCAGGTTTTTAAACTCCCTCCGTTTTCATAACTGAGTGAAACAATTTAAAATTTTTACACAAACAAAATATAAAAAATATGAAACCAAATATTGGTATATCCGACAAAAATTTAAGCGCTATTACTTCAATGCTTTCCGTAGTGTTGGCAGACAGTGTATTACTATATACTAAAACCCGGAAATTTCATTGGAATGTAAACGGTCAAAGTTTTATGGAATTACATAAGCTTTTTGAAAGCCAGTATAACCAACTGGAAGAAGCCATTGACGAAATAGCGGAAAGGATCAATAAGCTGGGAAGCCCTACAATTGGTACCATGAAAGAGTTTTTAAATATTGGTAACATTAAGGAAAGCCCCGGCAAATATCCTGATCAAAAAACTATGTTGACTGAATTATTAAAAGACCACGAAACCATTATCATAGCCTTGCGTAAAAACATTGATGAGTGCGAAGAAAAAATGGGTGATGCAGGTACAACGGATTTTCTGACTAACCTGATAAAACAGCATGAAACCATTGCATGGACATTAAGAAGGTATATGCATTAAGCATCGCGATATTCAACAAATTAATAGGATAGCATAATCTGGGAACCTTTTTTTACGACTATGGCAATCGCCGCAAATTATAAATATTTTCTTATGAATGCTGGAAATAAAAAAAGCAAACCTGTTAGTTATTTTCAGAAAGAGAACACTACCGGCAAGTTAAAAAACGAAGAGTACATCAACCGGAAAGATAATGCTGAAATAAAAGAAGTGGATGATAAACTAATTGGCGATGACCTGGATATTATGGTGGCGCAGCAGGATGTCCGGAATAAAGCCTTAGGATTAGAAAATGAAGAAAATAATTATTAGGTACATAGCTGGTAATGGTACAATAGTTTATTGATGAATGTTTAATTGATCTATAAAAAAGTATAAAATTTTGGTTATTTATTTAAAGAATATTTTTATTGATGCAGGAAATGTTACGCTATTTACTGCGAGGTTTTTTAAAGAAATTTTCAGGCCTCCTTTTGAAATAAAGGAATTCATCAGGCAATTCTATAACATTGGTTTCAGGTCCCTGCCGCTGGTTGCTATTACAGGGTTTATTATGGGATTGGTCCTTACACTTCAGTCACGCCCTACTTTGGCTGAGTTTGGTGCGGAATCCTGGTTGCCGGGTATGGTTGCGCTCTCACTGATAAGGGAAATAGCCCCGGTGATTACGGCATTGATTTGTGCCGGTAAAATTTCTTCGGGTATTGGTGCGGAGTTAGGTTCAATGAAAGTGACGGAGCAAATAGACGCCATGGAAGTATCCGCTATTAATCCTTATAAATACCTCGTGGTTACAAGGGTGATGGCTACCACGCTTATGATTCCGATTTTAGTTGTATTTGCTGATGGCGTAGGTATTTTCGGAGGCTATGTAGGTATCAATATTCATAGTGACCTTAACCTGGTCCGTTACTTTTCGAAGGTACTTGCCTCACTTGATTTTTTAGATATCGTACCCGCCACCATTAAAACATTTTTCTTTGGATTTTTTATCGGGATGATTGGGTGCTACAAAGGCTACACGGCCGCCAATGGTACGGAAAGCGTAGGGAAGGCGGCCAACTCGGCTGTAGTGGCGGCTTCACTTACCATATTTATTATAGACATGCTGGCTGTGCAGATAACAGATCTCTTTTTCTAAAAACTATAATGATACAGGAAGCAACAAATATACAAAAGACGGTGACTGGTGAAAGTAACGGGCCCGTGATTAACATAAAGGGGCTTTATAAATCTTTCGGTAAAAACAACGACGTATTGAAAGGAGTTGATCTTACTGTAAAAAAAGGGGAGAACCTGGTGGTGCTCGGTAAATCTGGTTCAGGTAAGTCAATAGCTATCAAATGCCTCGTCGGTTTGGTAGCAGCGGATGAAGGGGAAATAAAAGTATTCGGCACGGATATCACCACTTTGGATAACAATCAGCTCAATGCGGTCAGGGTAAGGATTGGTTTTCTTTTTCAAAATTCCGCTTTGTATGATTCGATGACGGTAAGGAAAAACCTTGAGTTTCCCTTAAAGCGCCATTTAAAGAAACTGACACCCAAAGAAGTGGCGGATGCGGTTATGGAAGCATTGGAAAGTGTAGGTTTGGCGGAAGCGGTTGATAAAATGCCCTCCGAATTATCAGGTGGCATGCGCAAAAGGATCGGGCTTGCACGCACGCTCATTTTAAAACCCGAAATCATATTGTATGATGAACCTACTACCGGGTTGGACACCATTACCTCCAGGGAGATCAGCGAACTGATACTGGCCATTCAGAAAAAAAATAAAACAACTTCCATCATTATTACCCACGATATGGCTTGTGCCAAACTAACGGGGGACAGGCTGGTAATTTTAAAAGATGGTGTAATAGATGCCGAAGGCACTTACGATGAATTGGAGAATAGTGATGACGAATGGGTGCGTTCTTTTTTCATTTGAACATTTAATAAAAAATCCAAGATATGAATAAGGAATCAGGGTTCACATGGAAATTGGGAATGTTTGTAGTGATAGGGTTAGCGCTGTTTGTACTTACTATCTATTTTGTTGGCAAGCAGAAAAATTTATTCGGTTCCACTTTTCAATTAAAAGCAAAGTTCAAGACGGTTAGTGGTTTGAAAGAAGGCAATAATGTGCGTTTCTCGGGCATCAATGTGGGGACTGTAAAAAACATTGATTTAATAACAGATACCAGTGTAATGGTTGTTTTATTGATAAAAAACGATGTGCGGCAGTTTATTAAATCGGATGCTACGGCAAGTATTGGCTCGGAAGGATTAATGGGCGATAAGGTACTTACGATATCGCCGGGTACTATCAGCAACAGCCCGGTAAAGGATAATGACCTCATCGTTTCAAAAAGAGCTATAGAAATGGAGGATGTAATGAGCAGTGTGAAAGCCAGTGTGGACAATGCAGGTATTATAACGTCCCAGCTAGCGGAGTTTAGTTATAAGATGAATAATGGGAATGGAACGCTAACCAAACTGGTCTCCGATGAGGAGTTTGGAAACAGCCTTAAAAGTACACTTGCCAACCTGCAAACCAGTTCAAATGAATTTGCCAAATTCACTACTAAAATGAATGATGGAAAAGGGGCTTTGTCAAAATTGGTGAGTGATGAACAATTTGGTAAAACATTGGATTCAACCATGTCTAACCTGCAGGCGGGAACAAAAGGATTAAGTGAGAACATGGAAGCCGCAAAGAATAATTTTCTATTGAAAGGGTTTTTTAAGAAAAAGAAAAAGGCCGAAGCGAAAAAAGTGGCCGATTCGATAAAGCTGGCGGAAAAAATTAGAAAGGCGGACTTGAAAAAGAAAAAAGATTTGAAAATTCCGGGGGATGTGAAGCAGGCAGGGGAAGTAAATAATCCGGTGATAATCGTGAAAGACACCACAAGGCTTTAATCGCTTAGGGCTATCCTTGCCCTGGTATGGAAAAAAAATAAGGTATAAATTTTTTGTCCCTGCTGAACCATTTCATAGCATCATAGTTGTATCGCCCTTCTATACAATCCTATTTTTTGTCCGGGCTAAGAAGCTATGTGGAGCATCGTTGCATTGGCACATCCCGATAGCGCAGCGTATCGTGGACGCCCTCTTGTACTGAATACCATTGGGGAACTTTAATTGCGTTTTTTTAACCCATTCATAAATTCAGAACTCCCGACCTGACTTCAAATCAAA
>JANOTW010000261.1:0-12679 GCA_031416575.1 Ferruginibacter sp. | reverse complement strand
ACTATTGTCAATATCGCTTTTCAATATAATTTTATCGCCCACCACCGCAATGATCTTATCCGCCACTACTTTTTTTGGCTGGGCAATAGAAGCCGTTAGCAACAGGCAATTGGCAATTAGCAATATGCAAAGTCTTTTTGTGTTCATGATAATAAAATATTCAAGTTTTTAAATGCCTGTCAAACTCAACATGCTTTTTTAAAAAGGCCCTTTCAGTATAGGTTCAAAAATAAAGAGCTATTTCATCAATAGCCCTGTTATAATTATGTTTAACAAAAGATTAGAGACAGAACCCATAGTTTAAAAAGGCCCTCTGTTTGCTTATACCCTAAACAGTATAAAAATCCCGAAAACCGGGACAGGTTGTGCAGTGATAATATTCAAACCCTTCGGGGTTGTAAAACTTTGATGCTATTGTGGCCCTGGATTTCATCCAGGGCTATTCAAATTTTAGCCCTTCGGGCTATTGCACAGTTTTATACAGTTTCTACTATAAATTTAAGAGTATCCCCCATTAAGCCTACTGATATTTCTCTACACAAAACGTAAGAAAAGTTCCCCAATGGTATGTCGTACAAGTGAGTGACACAACGATGCTCCACATAGCTTCTTAGCCCGGACAAAAAATAAGAAAGATTGTATAAAAAAAAACCAACGCTTAAAGGCCGGTCAACCAAATCAGGCATCAATAAATCATATATCAGACATTCCTACAAGGTCCGCTTCACTTCCACTTCTTCAAATGCCTCCACAATATCACCTACCTGAATATTCGCATAATTTTTAATGGTCAACCCGCACTCCATATTGTTCGTTACTTCCTTCACATCATCTTTATAGCGTTTCAAACTACCCAGCTCACCTGTGAATATTACAATGCCATCCCGTACCAAACGTATCCGGCTGTTCCTGGCAATTTTACCATCTAATACAATACATCCTGCAACTGTGGCTTTGTCAAACTTATACATTTCCTTGATCTCCACATTGGCCAATATTTTCTCTTCCACACCTGGTTCCAGCATACCTTCCATCGCACTTCTGATCTCTTCGATGGCGTTGTAAATAATAGAGTATAATTTGATCTGTATTGATTCGGCTTCCGCCAAACGTGCCGCCTGTATTGACGGACGTACATTAAAGCCAATGATAATGGCATCCGATGCGTTGGCAAGGGTAACATCGCTTTCCGTGATGGCACCCACCGCTTTGTGTATCACTTTCACCACGATTTCTTCGGTACTCAATTTCTGCAATGAATCGCTTAAGGCCTCTACCGAACCATCCACATCGCCTTTTATAATTACATTCAGTTCTTTAAAGTTGCCCAATGCCAGGCGACGGCCGATCTCATCCAAAGTGATATGTTTTTTCGCCCTCATACCCTGCTCTCTCAAAATCTGTCCACGCTGATAAGCCTTTTCCCTTGCTTCACTTTCATCTGCATATACCCTGAAGGTTTCGCCGGCCTGGGGTGCTCCATTTAAACCTAATATTAAAACAGGAGTTGATGGCGGCGCTTTTTCACTGCGTTGGTTACGCTCGTTGTACATGGCTTTTACTTTACCAAAGTTTTGGCCGGATACGATCATGTCACCGAGCTTTAAGGTTCCGTTTTGTACCAAAATAGTTGCTACATATCCACGCCCTTTATCCAAAGAGGCTTCAATCACCGTTCCATTAGCTACCTTAACCGGATTGGCTTTCAGTTCAAGGATATCAGCTTCCAACAAAATCTTTTCCATTAATAAATCAATGTTGAGGCCCTGCTTGGCACTTATTTCCTGGCTTTGATATTTACCACCCCAACTTTCCACCAAAATATTCATGGAGGCTAATTGCTCTTTAATTTTTTCGGGGTTAGCGCCATCCCTGTCTATTTTGTTGATCGCGAATATCATGGGTACATTGGCGGCCTGTGCATGCGAAATGGCTTCCTTGGTTTGCGGCATCACCGCATCATCCGCCGCAATTACTATCACGGCGATATCCGTAACTTTCGCACCGCGTGCCCTCATCGCCGTAAAGGCTTCGTGACCGGGTGTATCAAGAAAAGTAATGGATTTTCCGTCTTCCAACTTTACTTCGTAAGCGCCAATATGCTGGGTGATACCACCCGCTTCACCGGCAATTACATTTGTATTGCGGATATGATCGAGCAAAGATGTTTTACCATGATCCACGTGGCCCATGATGGTAACGATTGGCGCCCGGGGTTTTTGATCTTCTTCATTATCATCCGCATCATCCTCTTCCAGCTCCGCAGCATCTTCTACTCCTATAAATTCTACTTCAAAATTAAACTCGCTAGCCACCAATTCGATCACATCGGCCTCTAAACGCTGGTTGATGGAAACCATGATACCCAGGTTCATACATTTACTGATAACATCCGCAAAGCTTACTTCCATTAAACCTGCAAGCTCACTTACGGAAATATATTCAGTTACCTGAAGTTTATTTCCTTCATTGCCCTCAGCGCCTCTAAGCTCAGCCATTTCATCCCTTTTGGCCTTACGGTATTTAGCTTTCAAGCTTTTTCCACGGCCACCACCGCCAGATAATTTAGCCTGTGTTTCTTTTATTTTGTCCTGAATTTCTTTTGCATCAATTTCCCTGTCTTCCCTGCGTGCAGGTGGGGCTGCTGAATTTCTGTTATTATTGAACCTGCCACCGCCCTGGCCTGACCCACCACCTCCTGGTGGCCTGTTTGCACCCGGCGTACCTACACCTGTGCTTGGCCGGTTCCTGTTTTGATCATTGCCGCCGCCCATTGGCCGTTGCTGCTGGCCTCCGCCATAACCTGTGCCCTGTCCTCCTTGTGGTCCCCGATTAAGTTGACCCTGTCCCGGTTGTCCCTGTCCTTGCGGCCCACGATTTTGATGGCCCTGGCCTGGATGGCCTTGTCCCGACCCAGGGGCCCCACCTTTTCTTTCTATAGGAATACGCTTACGTTTTCTCTTGTCGTCATTGTCCCTCTTGGGCCTGGTATCATTATCTACCGGTAATTGAATTTTTCCTAAAATTTTAGGGCCTTCCAATCTGTCTGCCTTAATATTTTCAATCGTTGCAGGTATATCTATTTTTATTTCTTCGGGCTTAATTTCCTGTACGGGTTTTTCCTCAATTTTTATAACCTGTTTTTGTTCTGTTTTTTTAATCTCTTTTGGATGAGCAATTACGGGAGGCAGTTTTCCTTCAGGGCTTTTTGTTGATTTTTTGGGTCTCGTGGAAGAATCAATGGCATCCAGGTCAATCTTGTTGAGTACTTTAGGAGCTTCCAGTTCAGGAGCTTCGATCTTTGTAATTTCTACTACAGGTTTTTCAGGAACTATTTTTTCAGTAACCGGAACATCCGCTACAGGTTTTTTTTCAGCAGGCTTTTCTTTCTTTGGTATCTCTAGTACCGGTTTTTCTTCTGCAGGCTTTTCTATAACGGGTACAAAAACTTCTATCTCTTTAATTTCTACTGGTTTTTCTTCTATCGGTTTTTCAATCACCGGAGCTACAATGGGCGGAGGTGGAGGTGTAGGAGTTGCCATTGCTTCCCTTTTCTTAAAGGAAAGATCTTCTTCGTCCCTTTTTCTTTTCGGCTCTGTAGATCCTGCACCTTTCGGCAAATCAATCTGTTCCGCCTTTTGTTTAGCTGCTTTATCCTGCTGAAACTCGGTCTGTAGCACACGGTACATTTGTTCCGTGAGTTTAAAATCCCGTTGCATTTCATCGGGGCTAAACCCTTTGATGCCTAAGAATTCAACCAATGTATCTTTACTCACATTGAATTCAATGGCCGCTTTCATCGCCCTTGGTAATATTATTATTGCTTTTTCTGACATTCGTGTTTTTTAGTCAATATTTTTTATTCTTTATTCAAGGTTCACCGGGTTGAATGTTGATAGTAAAAACGTATTTCACTTTAAACGGTTCACATGAACAATGAACTAAATTATTCTTTCTCAAATTCTTCTTTCAAAATACGCATTACATCCGCAATGGTTTCTTTTTCCAGGTCTGTCCTGCGTTCCAGTTCTGCTGCAGACAAATCCAATACTGAACGGGCTGTATCGCATCCTACTTTTTTAAGCGCTTCTATAACCCAGGCCTCTATTTCATCGCTGAATTCTTCCAGGTCTACATCAAATTCGTCTACTTCGCCTTCATTATCCCTGAACACATCAATTTCGTAACCCGTCAATTCGCAGGCCAGCTTAATATTAACGCCGCGCCGGCCAATAGCCAGCGAAACCTGGTCAGGCTTTAAAAAAACGGTTGCGTGTTTTTTCTCTTCGTCAAGATCTATACTGGTGATTTTAGCGGGGGTAAGTGACCGCTGTATCAATAGCTGGATATTATTGGTCCAGTTGATAACATCAATATTCTCATTTTTCAATTCTCTCACAATACCATGGATCCGGCTACCTTTCATACCTACACATGCGCCAACGGGGTCAATCCTGTCATCAAAACTTTCTACTGCTATTTTAGCTCTTTCGCCCGGGTCCCTCACAATCTTTTTTACTACAATTAAGCCATCGAATATTTCAGGAACTTCAATTTCAAGTAATTTTTCAAGAAATGTAGCGCTGGTTCTTGAAACGATAATCACTGCCTGGCTGTTCTTTAGTTCCACTTTTTTCACTACGCCCCTTACATTCTCACCCTTTTTAAAGTAGTCGGATGGTATTTGTTCGGATTTTGGTAAAATCATTTCATTGCCTTCTTCATCTAATAGCAATACCTCTTTTTTCCATACCTGGTAAACTTCGCCACTTACAATATCACCTACCCGGTCTTCGTATTTCTTAATTAATAAATTTTTCTTCAGGTCGTTGATACGGCTTGCCAGCGTTTGCTTGCCTGCAAGTATCGCCCTGCGGCCAAATTCCTTTTGAATATCAACTTCTTCATACAACTCTTCCCCCACGGCATAATCCGGCTCTATTTTAATAGCGTCGCTGTATTCAATTTCAGTTAAAGTGTTATAAATATCACCGTCATCAACGATCATACGGCGCCTGAATATTTCCAGGTCGCCCTTTTGGTCGTTTACAATTACGTCAAACTGGTCATCACTTCCATATTTTTTGCGAATCAATGTTTTAAAAACATCTTCCATTACTTTCATCAAGGTTGGACGATCAATGTTTTCCGCCTCTTTAAATTCCTGAAAGGAATCAATCAAATTAATTCGTGCCATAGTCCTAACCAGCCACCCTTTTGGATCCCCGCCGGCAGGGGTGTTTTGTTTGTTAATTAAAATGCAATCAGAACGGTTGTTTGTTTTATTTGATCAAAAGGAATGTCTTTTAATACTGTTACCGCCTTCTTATTTTTCCCTTCCGTATATTCCAGTTGAATTAAATTTTCATTTGCATCCAGCAATTTGCCTTCCTGCTTTGTGTCATCATTCAATATCACTTCTACTTTTCTGCCAATATTTTTTTTGTACTGGCGAATTATTTTCAAAGGCTCTTCTACACCCGGACTGGACACTTCCAATGAAAAATTACCATCCGGGTACCAACCCTGTTCTTCAATTGTCCTGTACATCGCCCGGTTGACCTTTACGCATTTATCTATGCTTAACCCAGAATCCGCATCTAAAAATACCTTAATGTTATTGGTAGGTTTAATGCGTACTGATACCAGAAATACATCTTCCGTTTCTGACAGCAATTGAGCTACCAATGTTTCTATCGCCTGTATGGATGTAGTGTCTTGAATCATAGTAAAAGAAGAAGGGAACGGTGTCGTTCCCTTCTTTAGCTTCATTTTCCGTGTGCAAATATATGTAAGTAAACATTACCCGCAAAATAGAAGATTGAATTAAATAGTTTAATTATTTAACAATTTCCCATAAATTTTTTCCCGTTTATTTTTATTTCATTTATACCTTTACAAAATGAACATTTTCAGACTCGCGTTTGAGCTATTTGCGCTCTACCTTTTATATAAATTAATTTTCGACTTCATTATTCCAGTGGTAAAAACTACCAAACAGGTAAAAAAGCAATTTGGGGACATGAGTGCCCGGATGGAGGAAAAGATGAACCAGCAGCAGCAGGCTACTACTTTTAACGCTACCTCCAAACAAACTACCCCTTCAGCAAAGAATGACGACTATATTGAATTTGAGGAAGTTAAATAGCTAAGGTGATAATACCTCCGGCCCCGCTGGTTGGCGGGGAGTTATTTGATACTAAATGAAAGAGTAAACAATAATCCGTACTATAATTTAAAAAATATCTTTTTCTTCCACAGCCAGTAACAAAGGCCCCACTCAGCCAACAACACAACAAAAGCAGATAGTACATTTTGTGCTAACGGGGGTATTGATAACATGCCTGCAAAGCCCTTTACAAAAATGCCGGTTGTATTATTAAGCCACTGTGCTCCTACCGTTTCAAAAAGCAGGTAAATGAAAATGGCGTTCATACCCACTACTACAAACAGCCAGCTATATTTATTTACCTGCCGGATATCTATCAGCCAATATAAAAATGCAATCATCATCAAAACCCAGCCACCGGAAGCCAACACAAAAGAACTGGTGCTGATACGTTTGATGATGGGTGTTACGTTTAGCAAATCAAGGCCAAAACCCAGTAACAAAGCCACTATGCCACTTATAACCAGCCATTGTATTTTTTTACCCGAAGACAATTGGCTTACTAATAATTTACCCGCCAATACACCCCAAATGGTATGTGCCGCTGTTGGGATAATATTGATGGCCACCCAGCCCCCTTTGTTTACTTTACCCATTAATACGGTATCCATCCAGTTGCCAAAATTATGCTGATCAACAAAGGGCTGGTCAAAGCCGGGCATTAATACAAAGCGGTATGCTATTTCTGTTAACAGCAACAATAAAGCTGAAACTGCTATTTGAAAAACCAACGGCCGCTGTATGATGCAATAAGCAATGAGGGTGGTAAAGGATAACTGCGTTAATACATTCCACAACTCCCACACTAATTTGCCGGCATACACACAATGCAGTGCGGTACCGAAAATAAACAACTTTAAACACCTGATTAAAATGTGCCTGAAATTTTGCTGCCAGCCAATACCCTTTTGTAACTTATAAAAATAAGAAATGTACATAGCTGTGCCAGCCATGGTCATAAAGGCAGGTTGCACCAGGTCCCAAAACCGCAGGCCATGCCAGGGATGGTGAAAGAATTGTTGCAGCAATGGATGGGCGATGGTGTTGGCGGTTGCATCATTCAATGATTCGTACAACGCACAACTTTCACCTGCAAGCAACAGCATGATAATGCCCCTCATCACATCCAATGATAGCAACCTTTTTGAAACATGTTGTGCAGGAAATGTTGTTTGCATATTTTTATTAAGCCCTGTTAATAGTTGATGTATTTATTTGAAAGGTAAACCAAGTATCGCTAAAAAAAGGATATTATAGGAGCGCAAACGATTGAGTTATATTTGGTAAGTAATTATTGTTCCTTCTATCTTTATCGCATAAACATTCGCCATGTCTGAAAAATTGCCCACTATTAAAGAAATTGCCAGGCGGTTGAATATTTCCATCTCCACCGTTTCACGTGCATTACACGATCATAAAAGCATTGGATTAGGGACAAAAGCGAAAGTGCAGCAGTTAGCGAAGGAATTAAATTACGAGCCCAATCAAACCGCGATTTTTTTTCAGCAACGAAAAACGTTTACCGTTGGGGTTATATTACCGGAATTATCGGAAGCATTTTTTTCATCCGCCATAAGTGGCATAGAAGATTGCGCCAACAAAAACAAATACACCGTATTGATGGGCCAATCGCACGATGATACAGAGCGGGAAAAGCAATTGGTGGAGACGATGAAGAACCACCGGGTGGATGGATTGATAGTATCCATTGCAAAGAATACGGCGAGCTACGAACATTTTGAAACGCTCAGGAAATATGATATCCCGGTAGTTTTTTTTGACCGCATACCGAATATGCCGAACATCCATTATGTAGCCTGCAATATGGCTTCCGGCACTACGCAGGCATTTATATTTTTAAGAAAGCTGGGGCACAAAACAATTGGCATGATCAACGGGCCAATGAATTTACTGGCAAGTAAAGAAAGAGTGGAAGGTTACAGGAACGCCCTGACAAAAGCAAGGCTGAAGTATGATCCATCACTCATCATATCCTGTGACCTTACTACGGAAAATATTCATAAAGTAACGGAAAAATTATTGACACTAAAAAACAAACCAACCGCGATCATCGCATTTAACGATTACGTGCTGCTGGATGCCGTACAGGCTGCAAAAAAAATGAAGCTGAGGATCAATAAAGACATCAGTTTTGTCAGCTACGCAAATTTGCCCATCAGTAATTATTCGGCTCATCCCCCGTTGGCTTCTGTAGAGCAATTCAGTTACCAGCAGGGCCAGAAAGCAATGGAGATTATGCTTGATCTGTTGGCGAAAAACAAAACGGACAATGAAAATGTCACCTTCCATAAAATAATTTTAGAACCGCAATTAGTTTTACATGCCAAATTATAACCTTAACCTGCCAATCATAAATAAAACAAACGTTTGCCCCGTAATTAATGAAATGAGTTTATTATGTTTGTCAATAAATTAATTTTTAATCTTTTGGCGACATGCTTAGTTCCATCGTAAAATTGTATGGCCTTCCGGAAAATGAGTGCTCACTAAAGTCTTTTGGAAACGGGCTCATCAATCATACCTGGATATTGGAATGCCGCGGTGAAAAATTTATTTTGCAAAAAATCAATGAAACTGTTTTTACTTCCCCTTTTATGATCGCTGAAAACATTCATCACCTGAATGTATTTTTTAATGAATATTTCCCCGGCTATCTTTTTGTAAAACCTGTTGCTACATTACAAAATGAAGAAATGATTTTTTTGCCGGGAAAAGGGTATTTAAGAATGTTCAACTTTGTAAATGGTTCGGTAACATTCGATATTGTAGATAATGCCGCCAAAGCTTTTGAAGGCGCCAGGCAATTTGGAAAATTCACCAGATTGCTTTCTGCATTCGACATCCAAAAATTACACATCACACTGCCTGATTTTCATAATCTCGACTTGCGCTATCAACAATTTGAACAGTCACTGGAGCAGGGAAATAAAGAGCGCATAGCGGCATGTAAGCCAGCGATCGGATTTATAAAAGAGCAAAAAAATATTGTTGACATTTTTAATAAAATACAAACGAATGTGAATTTCAAAAAAAGGGTTACCCATCACGACACGAAGATCAGTAATGTATTATTTGATAAAAATGGAAAAGGGCTTTGTGTGATAGACCTGGATACCGTAATGCCTGGTTATTTTATCAGCGACGTGGGTGATATGATACGTACCTACCTTTCACCCGTAAGCGAAGAGGAAAATGATTTTTCAAAAATACGGATACGGGAAGATTATTTTCAGGCAATAGCAGATGGGTATTTAAGTGAAATGAAAGACGAGCTGAGCGATGAAGAAAAAAAATATTTCGTGTATGCAGGCAAATTCATGATCTACATGCAGGCTATCCGTTTTTTAACGGATCATATCAACAATGATATTTATTATGGGGCGAAATATGAAGGCCATAATTTAATGAGGTGTAATAACCAACTGGAATTGCTGAAACTGTTATTAGCCAAAGAAGACATCCTGCAGGCAAAAGTTTCCTTGTATATGGGGAACTCATCTGTACTTAAATAAAACTGTTTACTTACATTTTTATCAGCCTGCCGTTATTTTGATATTGAAACATTTTATGAGAAGAGATGTTGGTTTAAACCAATTTAAAACATTATGTTTTGATACCTTTATAAGGATATGAAGATGCAATCCAACCAACATCAGAACTCCCGACTTGTCGCAAACTGAAATCCATGTTTTTTTTTTTTTGTCCAGGCAACTGAGCCCTGAATAAGCATCGTTGCATCGCCCGCTTGTACTTTTGAATATATGGCAGCGCTTTCAATTTGCGAATAACCCTTTCATTTATCAGGAAGGGCCAGGAGTTCTGAACATAGGGCGTTGCCTCAAATTATTCCGCCCTTTTCTTGCTTTTTATTTCGTGCGTATAATATATGGTGCCCTATGATATGATGTGCCGCCCTTTCCTTTTCATTATTTCGTGCTAATAACATAGGCGTTACCAATTGACTATATAGGAACACTATGTGGGTTTACTCAAATTCCAGTGTTCCGAATTTTTCCGGATCATGGTAACTATTTCTTGTTAGTTGCCAGCTTGAGTAAACAGGGTTGCGGTCGTAATCTATGCGGTAAAAATTTGCCCGCCACCGGGTGCCTTTTGTGGGTGGCGTATTGCCCATGGGCTGTAGCAATGCGTAGGGAATAAAAAATTCCGCGGTCCAGGTAAACCTGTTATCCGTTGATTTTTTTTCATTGATTTCGACGGCATGAATGATCTTTCTTTCACCTTCATATTGCCAGGGCTTCCAGCCCATGATATTACCTTTATTGTTTACAATAAGCAGGGGCAACTCGAAATTTAAAGGAGAAAGTTCGTACTCGAAATATACGGGCATACTTGTATCCGGCCAGAAAAAAGCTTCCACCACATCTTCATCATAAAGGCTTGAAAAATCTTCTTGCAGCGTAGCGGTTATCGCACTGTCTTCGCATTTATATAAACAATAGATGCCTTTGGGAGAGTAAAGAATTTTGAAATAAGTTTTATATTGAGGGCCTTCAATGGCGCTACGTTCCGCAGGGATATCCCAGTTGGCATTGCGGAGGGTTTTACTGCTGCGTTGTGTTATTATATTCCAATCCGGTTGTCTCCAGTTCTCCGCACTGCCATTACCGGTAATGATAAAGTCTGCGGTACTTTTTACTTTTAATACGCCCTTATTTGCTACCGTATCATTTTGTGCAAACAGCAATGAAGGTAATGACGCAAGCATATAAAGAAAGACGGAAAACAAGCGTGTATTTTTTTTTGAATTCATTGTTATTTTTTGGGGTTATTTTAATTTCAAAAGCCCTTGCCTTTTGTATTTTAAAGTGCAAGTTATTCAAGTAGCAGGATATTGTTTACGCAAGGGAATAATATTAGAATAATAACTTTTAGTAAAATAATTATCCAGCGATGTTTTGCCTGTTCAAACTGTTGCGGGCATATTATGGCCCGGTATGTAAAATATTTATTTGAAGGCTGGGTTTATATGCTGTTGCATCTTACGCTAATTGCAAGGCTTACGCCGTGACCGATGCCTGCGCCTGAAGTAGCTATTAATATGATAGGCTTTGTTCTTAAAAGATGTTGAGTGATTTTTTATTTGCTAATAATTTATTTTGCTACAGGTCGGTGGAACACCAACCCCGGAGAGTAAGATGTTTTGTTACTTAATTGATTATGGGAAATCGAAACCAACCACGGGGAAGAGTTTGATACCAATCACGGAGGTAAATTTTGCTGAAGAAAACTACTTACATTGGACGATCAATAATTTTAGGAAGATGGGCCATTACAAGTTGGTAGAACTCCACGGCTTTGTTTATTAAGTTGGCGGCTTCGTCTGGGGTTATATCTTCATCCAGGTTATAATCTGCCTGCTGGCGGTAGTCAAAAATAAGGGCAATCGAATCCGATAGCTCAATTGGGAAAACAGATGTTTTAATAAATAATTCAGTAAACTTCGCACGGGTTCCCTGGTGTGTTTTAGCATATACATTTTGAGTATAAAGTAAGGCCACGATGCAATAGTAGCAGGCATAATAACTACGGTTAGCAGTTGCCGCAATAAAGCCGCCCTTTAAATTATATTTAGCGGTTTCAATTGCGTTTGCGGCTTTTTCCAAAGCTTTGAAAGTCTCTATATGCTCATGCGGTGTCATATTATGATACCTTCTTTACGGATATCCTGGTAGATGCCTTGCATGGAGGTTTCTTTTTTATTAAGGGACACAGGCAAGGAGGAAAGCATGATCCCATATTTTAATGATAGCCTGGAACCAATGACAGATGTCTTGAGAATTTCCCCGGCGGTACGGGTATTTGGGTTTCGAAGTATTACCGCAAAATCTACATCAGACTCTTCACCAAAGTCGCCCCTGGCATACGAACCAAACAGTATCACCTCTGCCAGCTCACTGCCATATAATTGTTGAAGACTGGCCTTGTATTCGTTTGCAACCTGGTGAATTATTGGGAGCATTTTGCTGATATTTAAACAAATTTACATAATTTATTAGTTATTAAAATTGAAGGGGGTCAACCGGGTTTAGCCGGAGATTGATTTATTAAATTAATGCCTGTTTGTCTTTCCTCTTAGCGCCTTCTTTCTGTTGGTATTTGCAATGCAAGGCACCTTGCGGCGGCAAACTATTGTTTGTGGTTTATGACCGGGTATGTAAAAAATTTATTTTAAGGGTAGTTTTTATATGCTATCGCATGTTAAGGTATTAATAATGTAAAATGTGTCCAGCTTAATTGTCGCATCGCTGATGCGACAATTTGCTCATCAGCAAAAACTTCTGCGAACTGCATCATTCTGCGGATGCTTTTTTCAGAATAACTATCACCATAGTTTTCTGTTAATTGTTTCGATAATAATAAAACAATTTGCTTTCCATAAGCAGCCCGTTTATTGTTGAGTACTTCGTTATTGATCCGCCTGCCAATTTTCCAGTACAAAATAGTAATAGTTGAATTGACGGTTTG
>JANOTW010000260.1:0-7923 GCA_031416575.1 Ferruginibacter sp. | reverse complement strand
GGAAGAATACCTCGGCGGGTCATAAAACATTTCCATGCCACTATCCTGGCTTGCGGTTTCAAAATTTACATAAGGTGTCATCTCCCAGCCTTTGGCAGACATGCTTTGGTATAACTGTGGTTCAAAACTTCGCTTCAGCCAATCACCTAATTCGCCACCTAATTTTTCGTATTGTGTGGTGAGCAGGGTCATGGTATGTTGATAATCGGCCCCATCGCTTACATGGTTGTCCATCAAAATATCAGGATCAAGCAAATGAAAAATTTCAGTGAATGCCCTTGCTTCCCTGCTATCGCATTTTGTAAAATCACGGTTCAGGTCAAGGTTTTGCGAATTACCCCTAAAGCCATATTCCACCGGGCCGTTTTGATTTACTCTTGAAAAAGAACCCCGGTTTAAACTTCCGCCAATATTGTAAACAGGGATAAAAGCCAGCGCTATATTGCCGGGCAGTTTTATTTTTTTCGCTACAATATCCCTTACCAGCATCATGCTTGCATCAATGCCATCCGGTTCGCCGGGATGAATACCATTATTGATGAGTATGACTACCTTCTTTTGCCGGCGCCATTTTGCTATATCGAATTTAGCATCATTACTTACCAATACCAGGTGCAATGGATAACCGGCATCGGTGATGCCCATTTGTTTTACTACAACCAACGGGGATATTTTATCTAATTGTTTATACCAGTCAATGGCTTCAAAATAGGTGGCCGTTTCTTTTCCATTGGTTTTTTCAAACCTGCATTGCTGGGCGGTGGAAATGGCAAATGAAAACAATAATATTGTGGAGAAAATGATAACAGGAAATTTCATACCGGGTTTAAAATTTTTTCACAAGCTACAATAAATTTTCACACGGCTTTTTACTGTTGGAAAAGAAAAGGCCCACTTTTCCGGCTCTTTCCCTTACTAATGAGATAATGACTTTTCTCTTGCTCATTAGCGATAGAAAGTGCAAGCGTGTGCATTTAACGGTATGATGTATTTCTACATGCAACGTGGGTAAAGATCCCCAATGGTATTAAGTACAAGAGTACCCAAATAAACCGGGGCTGATGTTTCGCTAATAACAACATAGGTAAAATTTACAGGTCATTTATTTTCAAAAGGCGAACTGTTTTTTAAAGGGAGGCATAATTTGAAGACCCTGTTTTGCCCCCGGCCCCTGAAGGGGAGGTCTTCGGACAGCTCATTAACTGCGGTAGAGAATCGCTCATTATAACGTAATTAAAGTTGCCAATTAGTATTCAGTACAAGAGTACCCAAAATAAACCGGGGCTGATGTTTCGCTAATAATCCCGATGCATCGGGAGGAAAAATTTACAGATCAATTATTTATAAAGGGCGAACTTTTTTTTAAAGGGAGGCATAATTTGAAGACCCTGTTTTGCCCCCGGCTCCTGAAGGGGAGGTCTTCGGACAGCTCATTAACTGCGTTAGATGAACCGTCCAGTATAACGCAATTAAAGTTCCCCAATGGTATTCAGTACACGAGGGCGACGCAACGATGCCTAATTGAAATCCTTCTGCCCGGACAACAAAATAAATTTGGTTGTATAGAAGGGCGATGCAACGATGATCACATGAAATACTTCTGCCGGGACAACAAAAAAATATGGTTGTATAGAAGGGCGGTACACGATTTATAATTGAAATACTTACGCCCGAACAACAAGAAAATAATGGTTGTATAAAAGTTGCTATAATGGAATTATCTTTTCTAAATATAACGGGGGCAAGGTTCCAATTGGTATCTTCTCCATTACACAAACCGAAACTATTATCAACAAAAAACCCGTGAGGTAAAACCTAACGGGTTGTAATATTATTATCGAAAAAGCAAAATTAATTCGCCAGTGCATTAATCCTTCGGGCCAGTTTGCTTTTTAAATTAGCCGCTTTGTTTTTGTGGATAGTACCACGCTTAGCCAATTTATCAATCATAGCCACAACGAGCGGTTGCTTATCGGAAGCGCCTGATTTATCTTCTATCGCTTTAATGTCGCGTATCGCATTACGGGTGGTCTTGCCATAATAACGGTTACGTTCGTTACGTTTGCTGCTCTGACGCACATCTTTCTTTGTTGCTGAATGGTTTGCCATTTAAATTCTTATTTTTGGGCTGCGAAGATAGGGATTTGAAATAAGAAATAAACAATATTGACGAAGGAATTTTAAAAATCACTTTATTTAAGTCAATAATAATTATTTGGTTCTTCAGCATTTGTTGTATAATTCGTTAGCGATTGTAGCGAAAAGCCCGGAACGAAACTTAGTGAAACGTAGCGAAGTGAGGGCTTGTAGCGGAAAGCCCGATCCAAAGGAGAACACCCGAATTTTTCACTTCCGCTGTTTTTTACCAACAACCAATCATTTTCAGCTATCATTTCCAGCACTCTTACCTCCCGCAAACTGTATTACATGTTTTTTTTATATACCCGGCTGTAATACTGCTATTAAGCTTTGGTGGCAGCCTGCCCCGGCAAAATTGTTGTGGGTTAGCCTATCCCCATAGCGCAGCGTATCGGGGCACTTTTATGCAACCATACTTTTTTTTATTGTCCGGGCAGAAGTATTTCAATTAAGCATCCTTGCGTCGCACTCGTGTACTGAATACCATTGGGGAACTTTAATTGCGTTATACCGGGCAATTCATTAGGCGCATTTTATGAACTGGCAGAAGGCCTCCCCTTCAGGGGCCGGGGGCAAAACAGGGTCTTCAAATAACGGCACATTTCAAAAAGCAGTTCGCCATTTGAAAATAAATGACCTGTAATTTTTACTCAGGTTGTAATCAGCGAAACATCAGCCCCGGTTTATTTGGGTACTCTTGTACCGCATACCATTGTGGATCTTTTCCCACGTTGTATTTATAGAAACCTCCCGACTTTACATGGCCACACTTGTCCTTTTGAATAAAAAGCAGCGCTTTTAATTTGCCAATAAACCTTTCATTTATCAGGCGGGGTAAGAAGTTCGCAGATTTATTCGCTGTCAGTATTTATAACCTTTCAAGCGGCAAGGGCAATGAAAAATATTACTTCCCTTTAACCGGGCTTTTATTATATTACCACCTATGTTTTATTGAGTGCCGTGATTGTTGGTTTTTTAATGGCCACACCTAAATTCCCTCTATCATCTAATGCATAAATGCCCGATATTTGCATTCTTGAATTAAGGCCGCTACAACAAACAAATTTTCTATTCAAAATGAAGGATTTTCAATACATCACCAATTCTCATCCGGCATACATCGAAAGCCTGTATAATGATTTTGTAAAAGACCCTAACACCATAGATGGGGAGATGCGTAAATTTTTTGAAGGATTTGATTTTGCGGTTAGCAATGGAAACGCAGGGGTTAACGGCGCAAAAAACCTTGCTGCCGCTTCAATAGATGTGGTACAACTTGATAAGGAACTAAGCGTTTACCAATTGTTACAGGCTTACAGGAGGAAGGGCCACCTGGTTGCTAAAACAAACCCTGTCCGTGAACGTAAGGACCGTAAGGCTAACCTCAGCCTTGAAAATTTTGGTTTAACCGAGGCCGATTTATCCTCTACATTCGAAGTTGGTAAATTTGTTGGTTTAGGAAAAGCCACACTTCAAAACATCATTAATCATTTACAAAAATGCTATACCACCCATCTTGGTGTAGAGTTTCGGGCAGATAACAGTACCCGAAAATTAGATTGGATGATCCATGCGGTTGAGCATACCATGCTTCAGCCGGTTTCATTGGAACAGCGGAAAAGAATATTGCAAAAACTCAATGAAGGAGTGATGTTCGAAAAATTCCTTCATACAAAATACATCGGTCAAAAAAGATTCTCCCTGGAGGGTGGTGAAACAACTATCGCGGCGCTTGATGCTATCATTAATACAGCCTCCTTAAATAATGTGCAGGAAGTAGTGATCGGTATGGCGCACAGGGGAAGGCTGAATATATTGGCTAATATTCTGGGGAAAACTTACGGGCAGATCTTCAGTGAATTTGAAGGGACCGCCACACCGGATACTACCATGGGAAGCGGCGATGTAAAATATCATTTGGGTTATAGCAGCGATATAGTTACGGCATCCGGCAATAAGATCAACTTGAAACTTTGCCCCAACCCATCCCATCTTGAAGCGGTAGATCCTGTGGTGGTGGGGTTTTCCCGTTGTAAGGCGGATGTACTGTACAACAGCGATTTCGATAAAATATTACCCATATTGATCCATGGTGATGCATCAGTGGCAGGGCAGGGAGTGGTTTACGAAGTACTGCAAATGTCTAATCTGAAAGGCTATTATACCGGCGGCACCATACATTTTGTTATTAATAACCAAATAGGGTTTACCACCGATTTTGATGATGCCCGCAGTTCTGACTATTGTACTTCCGTAGCGGCGATGGTAAAAGCGCCCGTATTGCATGTAAATGGCGATGATCCGGAAGCGGTTGTTAAGGCGGTGGAAATAGCCACGCATTATCGCCAGGAATTCAACAGTGATATATTTATTGATATGGTATGTTACCGCAGGCACGGGCATAATGAAGGGGATGAGCCTAAGTTTACGCAGCCGCAATTGTATGCGTTAATTGACAAGCATCCTAATCCACGGGAAGTTTACACTCAATACCTGATGGAAAATGGCGAGCCCGAGGCCAGGGCATTGGCAAAGGAAATGGAAAAGCAATTTTTAGCCGACTTACAGGAAAGGTTGGACGAGGTAAAACAGAATCCTTTACCCTACACCTTTCAAAAGCCGGAGCTTTGGTGGAAGAGCCTAAGAAGGGCGGTTGCCAACGATTTTGAAACTTCACCGGTTACTGCTATTAATGAAAAGGATTTCACTTTATTGTTTAATGGATTGATGAAATGGCCTTCGGATTTTAAACCCCTCCGCAAGGTGGAAAAATTATTGCAGGATAAAATAAAGCTCTATACCGATGAGCAAAAAATTGACTGGGCTACCGGTGAGCTGATGGCTTATGGAAGTTTATTAATAGAAGGTAAAGACGTGCGCATGAGCGGACAGGATGTAAAAAGAGGCACTTTCAGTCATCGCCATTCTGTTATTTATGATGAGAATACTAATACGGAATATAACCGCCTCAATCATTTTACGGAAATGCAGGCCCCATTCCGCATTTACAATTCTTTATTGAGTGAATATGCCGTGTTAGGTTTTGAATATGGATATTCGATGGCGAACCCGAATGCATTGGTAATTTGGGAAGCGCAATTCGGTGATTTTTGTAACGGCGCCCAAACGATGATTGACCAGTTTATAGCGGCTGCTGAAACCAAATGGCAGCGCATGAATGGCGTGGTGATGTTGTTGCCGCATGGTTACGAAGGGCAGGGGCCCGAACATAGCAGCGCCAGGATGGAACGCTTTTTACAAATGTGCGCCGAATCGAATATGGTGATTGCGAATGTTACCACAGCCGCTAATTTTTTCCATCTGTTACGCCGGCAGTTGGCATGGCCATTTAGAAAGCCGCTGATCGTTTTTACTCCAAAAGCGAACCTTCGTCATCCGGGTAGCTATAGTTTGGCAAGTGAATTTACTACCGGGGGGTTTAAGGAAGTAATAGATGATGTTTTTGTGAAAGATCCCGTTGCTGTAAAAAAAGTAATCTTATGCAGTGGTAAAATGTATTTTGACCTTGCGGAAAAGCAATTGAAGGATAACCGGACGGATACAGCGCTCATCCGGCTTGAGCAGATTCATCCTTTGCCACAAACCAAATTAGACGAACTGTACAAAAAATACAGCAAAGCGATCTGGCATTGGGTGCAGGAAGAACCATTAAATATGGGTGCGGCCACATTTTTACGGATGAACCTGAAAAATATCAATTTCTTTATCATCAGCCGTACCCCCAGTGCGTCAACCGCTACCGGTTATTCAAAAATCCACGCCAAAGAGCAGGCGGAAATTGTTGATAAGGCGTTTTCAATTTGAATAGTTTCTGCAAGGCTTCATCATTGGCCTTGCAGGCCCGATGAAGTTAAGTTATTAGCAGAAGGCATTTCTAATTGCCTAAATTTTATATTTTTGTCCTGCTCCCAAACACAAAGGACTTTTTCATCTGGTAACAGTATTGATTTTAAGAAGCCGCCTTTGCCTGCAATAAGCTCTTTCTTATTAAGATCAATAATTTTTACATTCCCGCCATCCTGCATTGTTACTACTACCTTCTTATTATTTGAATTGTCAACTGCTACACCGCAGGTTCTTCCTTTGCCAAGTTGAACTTCATTTTCATTGGGCTTGCAGTAATAAACATTGCCATCCCGCTGCCATATAGTGTGAACCCCACCATCCTTATCTATTGTAATTCCTCCCCCGTCCATTGGGCAACCATTTAGTTTCCATGTGCCATTGCCTAATTTCTGCGCTTTATCAAACGTTTTTCCACCATTGGAAGAAGCAATCAAATACAGGTCCCTTGATCCTTGAAGCCAGTTCCTGAACATGATGGCCACCTTACCATTTTTAACGGCAATACCTGGCTTACAACATTCGCACACATGCTCGTCGGGTGAAATGTAAACCAAAGCATTTTTCCTCCATTTACCCGCTTTACCCGATAATGCGGAAAAGCAAATGTTGTTTTTTTTATCCTGTCGGATATCAAGCCATACCGCATAAAAATTATCTTGTTTATCCGCGGCAATACTCATTAATCCTTCAGGAGCAGAAGATTTAATATCGTTTACCAGGCCTTTATATTCCCACTTGCCTTGCGGGTGCATTAATTGAAAAAAATGAATATTTCCCGATTTGTCAATAGCTGTAATTACAGAGTATCTGTCAGAACTCGCTATTTGAGGGCCTCTTGTCATACCTAAATGCATGTCAGATATATGTGCGACAAACAAGGGTTTTGAGAAGGTTAGCCCTTCATCTTTTGAAGTAGCGCAAAATATACTATCGGCCCTGCCAAATACAACCCTCACAACGCCTTTACTATCCATACCAAGCTGGGGTTGCGAGCCTGGTGAAATAATATCCTCAGATGATTTTGACCAGGCAAGTGATAGCACTATTATTACAAACAAAATTGTCTTGAAAAGAATGTTTTTCATAATGTTTTCTTTTAATGTAGCGCATTGGCGTTGGCAGGGAATTTAAAACCCGTAAGCCCGGAACCGAAGCCAAATTGAAAAATTCTTGTTGAAGTTAACAGCTAAAGCTGAATTATTAACGTTCAGCCGAAACACGGGTGAGCGAAGTACAGCCGAAGTGTTGTTTGTCTTGCACGTATTATGCAAATGCAATATTATGTGATGCCCGGCTTCGTTCATTTTTATTTTCTTTTTTCCTCATGAATTATTCAGAAGAACGAAAAGCGATTCTATTTCCTTCGGTATCCTGAATGAAAGCCATAAAACCAAAGTCATCCGATATGCGGGTTTTTGATTTTATTATTTTTCCACCTGCTTGTTCTACTTTTTCCAGTACTGTTTGCAGATTTGGATTAGCATTCAGGTAAAGGATATTTCCTGATGGCGTTGGTGTGTAAAATTTTTCATTCTTACACAATACACCCCCAACAGTTCCTTCTTCAACAGGAAATAATACGATTATAAAATCTTTGTCAAGTTCTATTTCCGTCATCTGAATATCAAGTATGGTTTCATAAAATGTTTTTGCTCTCTGCACATTGATTACAGGAATTTCAAACCATGTAATTGCATTTTTTAATTTTCTCATAATTTATTTTTTTATTGTATGCACGGTTCCGGGGTAATCAGGAAAGCCGGGTGAAATTTAAAGTTAAGGGCATCTCTAAAAACCTGTGTTTTTTTTTAACCTCACCTTTAATTCCTCTCCAAAGGAGAGGATAAGGAAGGTTTTTAGCACATTCATCAAGCAAAATTTTCATTGAGAATATTTGTTGATGATTCAATTATTTTT
>JANOTW010000259.1:0-4313 GCA_031416575.1 Ferruginibacter sp. | reverse complement strand
TTTTAATATTCCCATTAATATTTTAATCAAATGAAGTTAATGAAATTTCTTTTACTCGGTATTGTCTTTGGAATTGTAATGGCGAAATCAGAAGCCATTTCCTGGTTCAGGATACAGGAGATGTTCCGTTTTCAGGCTTTTTACATGTACGGCATTATTGGCACTGCGGTTATACTGGGTGTTATTGGTGTTGCATTGATAAAAAAGTTTACGATAAGGGACTTTCATGGCAACCCGATCGTTTTTCATCCAAAAGAAAAATCCATAAAACGTTATCTTTTAGGGGGCGCCATTTTCGGGCTGGGCTGGGCATTAAGCGGCGCCTGCCCCGGGCCAATGGTTGTAAATATCGGCTATGGCTTTTTATCCATGGCTATCGTATTTCTATTTGCCATTGTCGGAACGTTTTTATATGGATATTACAGCGAAAAACTTCCGCATTGATTTTTAAATGATTACTTATGGTTAATGAACGGGTGGAAGATAAAATATCACAGGGGCTTGTTTCCGTTATTAATAAACTCCTGCTTGTTATAGCGGTAATGGTGATTGGTTTTATAGCCATGCCTGTTGTTTTTTATTACGATAATCAACCGGCTAAACCTAAGGATAAAACACAGGGTGAAGTGGCTAAAAATGAAGTAGCTAAAAAAGTTGCGGTTGCATGGTGGAAGGCGCCGGACCTAAGCGCTATTTCAGGTACAAAACAAAAAGAACAGGTGGAATATGGTAAGGAATTAATTGCACACACTGCCAAATATCTTGGCCCCAGGGGTTCGGTATTGCAAATAAGCAATGGTTTAAATTGTCAGAACTGCCATTTGAATGCGGGTACGGCCGTGTTTGGAAATAACTATGGTTCGGTTGCTTCACTTTATCCAAAATTCAGGGCAAGAAGCGGGGCGATAGAAAATATTTATAAAAGAGTGAACGATTGTTTTGAACGCAGCTTAAACGGTAAGGCATTAGACACCACCGGCATAGAGATGCAGGCCATTGTATCGTACATCAGTTTCGTTGGGTCTAATGTGGAAAAAGGCGAAAAGGCGGAAGGTTCAGGATTTAAAAGCCTTGCATATTTGGATCGTGCCGCCGATCCCGAAAAAGGAATAATAGTTTCCACTGCAAAATGCCAAAGCTGCCACCAGGCAAATGGAGAAGGGGTATTGAATGCCGATAAAACGGAATATACATTCCCCGCTTTATGGGGTAAAAGTAGTTTTAATGATGGGGCGGGTTTATACCGCATCAGTAACTTCGCGAAATATGTCAAGTTCAATATGCCGCAGGGCGCTACGCATGAAAACCCCCAGCTTACCGATGAAGAAGCCTGGGATGTATCAGCCTTTATAATCGCACAATCAAGGCCACACATCAGTACGCCAAAAGACTGGCCCGATAAATCAAAAAAATCGGTTGACCATCCCTTTGGCCCGTATGCGGATAATTTTTCTGAGACGCAACACAAGTATGGGCCTTTTGATCCCATCGTGCAGGGTTTAGGGAAAAAGAATTAAGAATTAAAAATTAAGAATTAAGAATTAAGCAATTATTAATGGTTAAGGAAATGAATTGGAATTGTATCAATAAAAAAGAAATTTCTTTTTCTATTAAAATTGTGATTGGTTATTAATATTAAAAGATAGGCAGGGATTGTGTAAAATTCTTATGGCTATGCAAGGGATAAAGACGTGAAAAGGATTTTTTGTCCGGGCTGTGAAGCTATGATGATCATCCTTGCATCGCCCTCTTGTACTGCATACCATTGGGGATCTTTAATTGCGTTTTAAATTAATAATTTTTACCCCATTAGGGGCTGGGGGCAGCTAGTTTTATTTGTTTAGCGAACAAAATAAACTATCACTGATTTATCCCTTGCTCAGAATAGCTATCCATATAATAATCAATACTCCATACTTAATACTTAATACTCAATACTCAATACTCAATACTTAATACTTATTACTCAATACTCAATACTAAAATACTTAACCCTAAATTGAACATAATGGTTAACAACAGAAGGGATTTCCTCAAAAAAATAAGTACCCTTGGCGGTGCAGGATTGCTGGCTTCCGTACCGGTCATTTCCGTGGCGGAAACAATAGAAAAAAATGAGGGGATTCAAAAATATTCAGATGATAAACCTTTTACCATTTCAATTTTACAAACTACGGATGTGCATTGCCAGGTACACCCGCACGATGAACTATTTTGGGAAAATGAAAAGGCCGTATTTCGTAAAACAGGCGGTTACGCTCATTTGGCAACGTATTTACAAAAAGAAAGAAAGAAAAACCAACATAGCTTTCTGATTGATACCGGCGATATGTTTCAGGGTAGTGAGCTATCCGTGAAAACAACCGGTAAGGCGATGGTACCCATTTTGAATGCATTGGGTTACGATTTATACCTCCCGGGCAACTGGGAGGTTATTTATCATAAAAAAGCAATGCAAACATTATTAGGTTCGTTAAATGCACCAAAAGTTTGCGCCAATATGTACCACGATTTGGGGGATGGTAAAAAGGGTGAACTCATTTTCCCCCCTTATCATATCTGGAATATCAAAGGCGTAAAAATCGGCTTCATTGGATATACCGATCCAATGGTTCCCATACGTCAGTCACCCAACTACAGCAAAGGGATTATTTACACCAAGCCCGAAGAAAACCTGGCTCATTATGTGGATGTGTTGCGTAACCAGGAGCAATGTGCGTATGTTTTAATAGTAGCCCATTTAGGTTTATCGCAGCAAATTCATTTAGCCAATTTGGAAGTGTGCAAAGGCGTTGACTACATCCTGGGCGGCGATACCCATGAACGGGTCCGTAAACCCATTCAATGCAAATACGGCAAGGTGGTAGAGCCGGGTGCTTTTGGTTCATTTGTCGGAAAGCTCAATCTTACTGTTCAAAGTGGGAAAGTTATAAAAGATGAATATGAATTGGTGGAAATAACAGCGGAAAAATTCAAGCCTTCAAAAGAAATGGCTGCATTGATTAAAGATAATGAAAAACCTTTTGAGCAGGATATTTATACTATAGCTGGTTATAGCACCATTCCACTTTACAGGTATTTCGTGGTAGAAAACCCCATTGACACAATGATACTGGACGCATTGAAATGGAAGGTTCCCGAAGTGGATATCGTTTTATCAAATGGGTTTCGTTTTTGTCCGCCACGTACTACGCCAGACCATACCGGCAACATTCCAATAACCGATGGATTTATTTTTGATATGCTGCCGGTGGATAGTACGGTAAGAACGGGAACCGTAACCGGTAAACAAATTGGGGAATGGCTGGAAAAAGAATTGCACAATGTATTTGCCAAAGACGCATCCGAACGTTTTGGCGGCTGGGTCATAAAGTTTAAAGGAATGAAAATAGCCTTTAATGCTTTTGGTGAAAAAGGTAAAAGGGTGCAGCAGGTTACAGTTGGGGAAACGCGGCTTGATTTGAATAAATCATATAACATCTGCGCCTGCGAAAGAGATGGCGACCCTATTGATATGCTATGCAGGATGAATAATGTAGCCAATGCGAAAAACACGAAGCACACCTTGCATTCTGTTTTAAAGGAATACCTTGCAGCCAATTCACCCGTTACGCCAACGCCACCTGTGAATGCGAAAATTCTGGATGCGCCACAAACATTGCTTACGCAGGTAACGGGCGTAGATTATCAGTTTTCTTAAAATCATCAGTATGACCAGAAGCATTTTATTTACATTAATTGTTTTTTCGCTGCCTTTTTTTGCAAATGCGCAAAACAACAAGCAATCAGGCAAAGTACACAAAGTCGTTTTTCAATTAAGCAGTGATGATACATTAGTTCACAAAGGATTAATGAGACATTTGAATAATGTTTTAACGGCTGCTCCGGATGCACGAATAGAAGTGGTATGCCACGGGCCGGGTATAAATCTTCTTGTTAGGGATAAGGCCACGGTATATGATAAAATTCAGCAGATGAAAGCAAGGGGTGTTGCATTTGCCGCCTGCGAAAACACCCTGAAAGAGAAAAACATCCCCAAAGACAAAATAATACCGGAAGCCATTTTTGTACCCTCCGCCCTTATTGAAATAATAACCAGGCAGGAAGAAGGCTGGAGTTATATTAAATCAGGATTTTAGTATCAGCAAAATTTTGCGGTTAAAGATGAAAAGATTCATAACAGCGGCAATTGTGTTGCTTGCCGGGAATATTGTATATGCACAACATCAGGAAGTATCTGAAAAACCGGGAATGTGGAAAGGAAAACATCATACTACAGCAGACACTACATCATTACTCCATGCTTTTAAAAC
>JANOTW010000258.1:0-6211 GCA_031416575.1 Ferruginibacter sp. | reverse complement strand
TGCAGATTGTTATTCTTATTCCATGTTGACAAAAAATCATAATTCGTGAAGCTATACATAAAAAATATGATATCGGCCCGTTGCAAAATGGTGGCAAAGGATGAGTTGAAAAGACTGGGCTTCATTACGTAATGGTGGATCTTGGCGAAGTGGAAATTCAAAGCCTTTGCCTCAGGGGAACTCTGCCTGGAGAACTTATCAGAGAACCCGGATGTTATTGTTCTGGACTACTATTTGAACGGGATTGAAAAAAACGCCTTAAATGGATTGGAAGCCCTGGGCAGGATAAAATCAGCCCATCCGGAAATACATGTAATCATGCTTTTCCCGCAGGACAAAATTGAAGTAGCGGTAAATTGTATGTAGCCACAGGCCTTTGAATATATTGTAAAAAGTGAAACCGCCGTTGCAAGATTACACAATGCCATCATAACTGTATTGCATTATAAAAAAATGGAAAAAAACCTTAGTTGGTATAGGGATAAATTGCAACAGGGGAATTTGCAAGTCAATTGTTTGCAAATGATGCAATATGGAGATATTTTAATCACACCGGGTATTGATGAAATAGATATAATTAAGTAGAACCTCTCGCTTTAAAATCAATAGTCCATTTTAAAAATACTGTTTGACCATGTTCAAACAGTATTGTTTTTGATGGCCTGTGTATTATGTAAATGCCGATCAATAATTAAAGAAAGATCAATCAGTATTAAGGAAAGAGTCGGCAGCTTTGTAAATAAATACCGAACCTTATTAAACCGTAATTGTTGAAGGAGAATTTATCAACTATTTGAACGTATCTGTAAAAATAGAATAGTAATAGGGTGCATCCCAAATTGTGCCTGACTGGTGGGAAAACCAGCAAGGGCAAACGGCCTTGTCCGGAGTCCTTTCCGAACTCAGCCTCAAAAGCCAGCGATAATTTAGGATGCACTCATGGTAATTTTATTTTAATATTTGTTCATAATTTTGAATAAAATAAAATAGTTAAAAATGGAGTACAACAAATTAACAAGGGAAGAAGAACAGGTTATCATTCACAAAGGCACGGAAAGGCCATACACAGGTGAATACACGGATAATAAACTGGCTGGCACCTATATTTGCAGAAGATGCAATGCGCCATTATATCTATCCAAAGACAAATTTGATTCACATTGCGGCTGGCCCTCTTTTGATGATGAAATACCGGGAGCTGTTGTACATTTACCCGACACTGATGGAAGCAGGACGGAAATTGTTTGCGCCAACTGTAGTGGCCATCTTGGCCATGTTTTTAAGGGTGAAAGATTAACAGGAAAAAATACAAGGCACTGTGTGAACTCTATTTCAATGAAATTCATTCCACTGGAAAAATAAAAAAACGATTCCCGAAAAAGCAATTTTAGCCTGGGTTTGCTTTTAAGCAACAGTATATTTTCAAATTCATATTCCTGGCTTATGCCCAATCTTATAGTTCAATTAATACTTAAATACAACAATAAGAAAGCCGTCAATGTTATAGAAAATTATTACAAAACGTACTCTATCGCGTAAGTGTTTTTTTTAATTTTATTTATGATTACACAACTTGTATGGCTTTTTATTCTTCCATTACCCATTGCGTGTATCTCATGGACTGTAACGCATGAAGAAGTATTTAAGGAACCAAGGGGGTTTTGCCAAAAGCGAAGTGAAAATTGTAAATCGTTATTACAACGAAAATTTTTCTATCTCTTTACCTGCGAGTATTGTTTCAGCCACTATGTAACTGTTTTGGCGCTATGCCTTACAGGGTATAAATTATTGATAGATGATTGGAGGGGATATCTTATTTCGGGATTTTCGCTGGTATGGATCGCTAATGTTTATATGGGTTTGTTTGCGTTAATAAGGCAAAATGTAAAAATCGTAAAAATTAAAGGCGAATTGGAAGAAGAAAAATTGGATACTAAAAATGAGGGGGGGCAGGAGACTTAGATCAAACGATAAATATAATAAAATTTACTGTAGTATCAATGATTTATGGGGTTCATCCCGGATTGTTCCCCCATTATCAAAAGTATAGAGTGTTGCCAACCTTGGCAAAGGGACGTTATACTCCGCAGCGCTTAAAAACGTGAATTTAATTTTGTTGTATAACCTAAGAAAAATGGATTCGCACCTAATTTAAAACGCAATTGAAGATACCAATTGGTATGCGGTACAAGTGGGTCCCGATGCAGCACACAAGCCTTACTCGGGATTAATGACACAACGATGCTGCCATGAAACTGTTCTGCCGGGTTAATAAAATCAATTCACGTTTTTAGGCGTTGCGAAGTATAAATAATTAGAGTCTATGGAAGGTTGGCAATCCTAAGCGGCAATTTGGGATGCGCCCCATCCATGTTTACAACAAATTATATATGCATTGATCTCCCCTGCATAATTAACCGCCACTCATAATTTAAAAATAGTTACAAAGGAAATGAATGCAGCATCACAATAACCTGCAATTAAGTTTCATAAAATCGAAGCCTGTTTTGCAACAAGGTAATTTCTTGCTGTTGTTGATTTAGCTTGTCTAATAAATAATTGATCACTTCCACACCTTCCAGGTTAATATTAAGATCATTATGCAGTCTTATCAGTTTTTCTACCTGCTTCAGGCCGCTTTCCGGTATAAAAGCCTTGTCTTCCTTAGTAGTAATTTCTATTAATCCATACTCATGCAAGGTATTGATGAATGGAACTTCCACATCGTGCCAAACACAAAAGGTATCTACCTGTATCAATTGTTCTGTTTGCATGCAAAATATTTTAATCGGTGGATGAAGCTAATTCATTGAATAATGCTTTTTGTTTTTCAGTTAGCTTGGCAGGTATTTTTATAGTATAGGTTACATACAAATCTCCAAATTCACCATCTTTTTTATACACGGGAAATCCTTTTCCTTTTAATCTTATCCTGGTTCCGTTTTGTGTTTCGGGTGTTACTTTAAGTTTTATTTTGCCACTCAGTGTTTCCAGTGTTATTTCACCACCCAATACTGCCGTATATAAACCAAGGTCCTCGTTAATATACAGATCATTTCCCGAACGTTTAAAACCTGGATCATTTGCAATGGAAAAAGTAATAAAGAGGTCACCATTTGGCCCTCCATTTATGCCAGGTGCGCCATATCCTTTAAGCTTAATTACCTGTCCGTTTTCAACCCCTGCCGGAATAGTGATCCGCACATTTTTACTATTAATATTTAAGGTTTGCTGATGTGTGGTATAGGCATCTTTCAATGAAAGCCTCAATTCGCTGTTGTAATCCTGCCCCCTGAATTTTGTCTGGCTACGTTTGCCTCCGGAACCTCCGAACATGGATGAAAAGAAATCGGAAAAATCATCTCCGTCAAAATTACCGGAATACTCCTGCCCCCCAGTATGTGGAGATCGCCTGCCGGATTGTTGGGCTCTTGCAAACTGTTCCGAATGTTGCCAATCTTTTCCATACTGGTCATATTTTTTTCTTTTTTCAGGATCGCTCAGTACTTCATTCGCTTCATTTAATTGCTGAAATTTTCTATGAGCTTCTTTATCATTCGGATTAAGATCAGGATGTAGCTTTCTCGCCAACTTGCGGTAGGCCTTTTTAATTTCTTCCTCCGTCGCATTCTTCTTAATGCCCAATATTTCGTAATAATCTATGAAGTCCATATGTATTGTTGTTTATGATGTGCAATGGTAGATACGGTACATTTGGGGTAAATCCAACTAAAGGAAAATATTACCTTTCTTATATTTGTTTATTTACAAAATTAATTCTTTATAACTGTTTATGCGTTATGTAGAAATTTTTCCTCATTTATTTATAAATTAATTTCATTTAGAATCCGCTAAATGACTCAGTAAATTGCCGGAATTGACCGCTCATTCAACTAACAATACAACGTCCGGCTAACCGGACAGGCAGAGCGGGAGGGCTTAGAACCCTCAACCACAAAGCATTTGATTAAATGCAAAAAAAATTATTTACACAGTAACGAATAAATTTTATTGATGGAAGAGACTTCTATTGGCAGGTAATTATCCGCTGAAATAGCTACGTAAATAATTGGCAAGGTTTTGTTATCAAATTTATTTGTAATTCATTTATAAAAATTAAAAAATAATAAAATGGGAAATCTATTGTATGTAGTAGCGGTTATTTTAGTATTAATCTGGGCAATTAGTTTTTTAGGTGGTTTTTATACCGGTGGTATAATTCACATCCTTTTGGTAATTGCCATCGTTGCTTTTTTATTAAAGGTAATCAGGAGAACAGCCTGACGCCCTGGCCTCGATAATTATTAACTTTAAAAATTTGCAATTATGGAAAGTTGGAAATTAAAATTTAATGGAGCCTGGAACGAAGTGAAAGGGAAAGCAAAAAAGGAATACGCAGAACTAACAGATGACGATCTGTTATATGAAGATGGTAAGGATGATGAATTGCTTGGCCGTTTACAAAAAAAAATTGGTAAAACAAAGGAAGAGGTTAAAGCCTGGATAGAGCGGCTCTAAATTAAAAGCTTTAATAAACATTGAGCAACATTTGTCACCATCTCCTGTACAGTACAATGCGGATGGTGGCATTTTAATTATATCTAAAAATGATACAAACCCGGCAGGCGCCTTTTTACCAGCGATTGAGTCTCACGTTGATCAGTCTTACCATAATTTGTTTTGCTGTTTTCGCCGGGCAGGATATCATTGTTCCACTGGCTTTTTCAATACTATTGGCAATATTACTATTGCCCGTCACGAATTTTTTTGAGCGAAGAAAAGTATCACGGGCAATGGCGAATATCATAGGGATTTTGCTTGCCATGTTATTTATAGGTGGCATTGTTTATTTTTTATCCTCCCAAATATCCAGTTTTGTACAGGATCTGCCTTCCATAAAACAACACCTCGCGGACCATTGGAAAACTGTTCAAAATTGGGTAGCACAAAAGTTTAATTTATCGCGTACGGAGCAAACTAATATTATGGACAATGCTACCGATAAAATCAAGAGTTCAGGTACGGGGATTTTGGGAAATACCGTGGTATCTCTTACACAGGCAATTATAGTGATGGTTTTATTGCCGGTTTATACTTTTCTGATACTGTATTACCGCGATATGATAAAAAAATTTTTAGTGGGCGTTTTTAAAAGTGAACATGAGGCCAGGGTAATGGAAGTTTTAAAAGAATCCCGTTTAATAGTACAAGGTTATATGGTGGGGCTTATCATTGAAATGGGTATTGTAGCTGCCATCAATTCTGTCGGGTTTATTGTCTTAGGCATTCGGTACGCTATTTTTCTGGGCGTATTATCTGCCATACTTAATTTGATACCTTATATTGGTATGCTGATAGCTTCTGTAATTTGCATGTTGATCACGCTTACCACTTCCACCGAAATCGGTGACATACTCGGTGTACTGGGAATACTGGTAGCAGTACAATTTATAGATAACAATATTATCATGCCCAGGGTAGTAAGTTCAAAAGTAAAGATCAATGCGTTGATAACCATATTGGGTGTATTGGTTGGCGGGGCGCTGGCAGGTATTTCGGGAATGTTTTTGTCAATACCTGCTATCGCCATATTAAAAGTAATATTCGACAGGGTAGATGATTTGAAACCCTGGGGCACGCTGTTAGGAGATGAAATTACAGGCGCTAAAAAAAGCAAGTTTTATATGAAACTGGGCAGCATGGGTAATAAATTTAAACCCGCAGCGCCCCTAAAGCCACCTACGCTTGAGTAGCAAAGTTGAATCATCGGCTTAGAATTAGTCAAATTAACGATAGCCTGTTGCTGAACCGAACTATTGAATTACTACAAAACTGTGGCGGGCAGCCAATGCCGGTCTCTTATCGGGTTCGCACTCCTATTATAAGCATACTTTTTTTGTTGTCCGGGCTGTCAAGCAATAGGCAGCATCGTTGCGTCGCCCTTCTATACAAACATTTTTTTTTGTTGTCCGGGCAGAAGTATTTCAATTAAGCATCGTTGCAAATATGATTTTGTTATTATTTCTTTTTGGTAAAAAGAAATAATAATCACTCGTGTACTGAATATCATTGGGGAACTTTAATTGCGTTATAATGAGCAATTCATCAGGCGCAGTTTATGAACTGGTAGAAGGCCTCCCCTTTTGGAACATCCCGATTTTTCGCATTGGCCCCGAGGATCGGGGTGGACTGTCAAGTTAAAATATTCTTT
>JANOTW010000257.1:0-5599 GCA_031416575.1 Ferruginibacter sp. | reverse complement strand
GTCCCTAATACTTTAAAGAGAATGCCGGCGGCTTTGCCTTGCACAAAAAAGATATACGATTGCCCGTTAGCAGTATTATAATTTATAGTTTATGCCGGGCAATCATATATCTTTTTTGCGCTGTTGCCAACCCTTCAACCTTAACAGCAACTTCAATTTTTTTCTTTCAATTGAAAAGAAAAAATCCATTAGTTTTAGGTGGTAGAAAAAAGTTCTTTGATTGGCTGCAGGCGTTGGGGAAGATTTTTGGAATGTAGCTAAAATGGTACGGTAGTTATTATCCTTTCGGGTTGACCATGAGCGGGATCTCTTCTAAGGCAGCTGGCATTACTCCAAACAAACTTAAATACAATGGAAAGGAAGAACAACGACAAGAGTTTTCTGATGGAAGTGGCTTAGAATGGTTGGATTATGGTGCAAGGATGTATGATGCACAGATTGGTAGATGGCATGTACAAGACGAACTAACGGATAATATTCCGGGAATTACACCATATAATTTTTGCCTTAATCAACCACTGAAATTTACAGATCCTGATGGTAGATGGATAAAAATAGGAATAGGCTATGAAACAAATGAGGACGGGAGTTATAAAACAGATAAGAAAGGAAATAAGATTCAAAAGTGGTTGGAAATAAAAAGTATGGATGAATTAAATTCTGCTGTTGAGAAGTCTGGTAATAATGAATATGTAAAAAGCTTTGTTGATGCTCTTTCTAATTTATCAGAAAATGGCGCTGATATGAGTCATATACAATCTGTGATTGAGAAAGATGAATTTGTAGAAGTGAAAAACGTGACGAATAAATCTCATGCATGGTCGTATAAAGATGAGACAAATGTTTTGATCTGGAATCCAAATATGGGTCTTATGTTTCAAAAAGGGAATGAAGGAAAAGTGTCTTCTGCTGCATTAATGTTATTACATGAATTTGGACATGCTTATTTAGATGTATTTTCAAATAGTCGAGATCCGAATAAAACATCACTACAACAGCGGGAAATATTCAAAGCAGCAAAACGAGACGAAGAGGCCGGATTTTACTTTGAGAAAAAAGCTGCACAACAAATGGGAATCAATTCAAGAACACATCATTCAGATGGCCAACGAATACCTACAGTTGGCGGCCCTACTTCTACAACAACGACATTAAATCCAAAGCAAGAATTACAAAAATATGGTCTATGGAAAGAAAAAAAGAAACGATAATATTAACTATAATAGTTTTTCTTACCAGTATTTGTTCCGCGCAAAAAAATGATATTGCTACTTATGATTCTACAGGTTTCATAGAAGAATTCAACCTTTCAAAATTTGTAGTATTTAAAAATGTTAAGAACATTGATACATCTTATATTAGTTTTCGAAAATTAGATGATGAATCTTATTGTATTGCAAATCCACATCAAAAATTTAATGAAACAGATCATCGGAAGGCAAATTATTGTAATCATAGATTAACATTATATGGATCAGGGGTTACTGATAATAATATAAAAGTTATTTTATATGAGGAAGACCAAGGTGGAGGGCCAGGAAAAACATGCGCTATTTATAAATTGAAAAATGGTAAGGTGATTTCATTAGTATCTTTCTTTTTAAACCCTAAAATAAAAACTATTAGTGAAATAAAATTTGCAATCAATCATAAGAAGTATACTATTGTAGAGACCTTTCCGTTGACGCAGGAGTGTAATAGTCGAACAAAAAGCTGATGCGCTGGGCTGAGGCGTAGGGTTGGGTGTTACTCGCCGATTGGCGCAAGGTTGAGGCGTGGGAAATGAGCGTTGGCACCTTGTGCCGTGTAAAAGTGTAGCAAATTAAAAAGCAGTAAAGCCATCAGTTTTAAAAAGCTGGTGGCTTTTTTATGCGTACCCCCGCATTGGCGCAAGGTTGAGGCGTGGGTAGTGAGCGTTGGCACCTTGTGCCGTGTTAAAAGGTTGTAATCTAAAAGAAGTAAAGCCATCAGTTTTAAAAAGCGGGTGGCTTAGCCGTTGTTGGTGTTAGCCCGAAGCCCCCGATTAGCGCAAGGGTGTCGGGCGGGAAATGAGCGTTGGCAATCCTCTTTCCCTGGCTGGTGTCCCACCAGCCAGCGACAATTCGGCCTACCCCCTGCCCATTGCCCATTCATTAGTTTAGTTTAAATTTGATATATGCAAACTGTACAATTATTAATCAGGAAAAAAAATGCGCCAGGGCTTATCAGCTTTTTAAAAGAACTGGATTTTGTAGAAGTAAAAGAAATAAAAGGGAAAAATAATCAGGCTAAAGAAAAGCTGGCCGAAATCCTTATTCCCGCAGCGAATGCTGCTGCTGATATTACTGGTTTATTCGGAGCCTGGAAAGACTCCGATATTGAGGCTGTCGCTATTCGTAAAAGTTCAGGAAAAGCAGGTAAACTAAAATGGTAATAATTGATACCGATATATTCATTGGTGCATTAAGGGGCAATGCGGCAGCAGCTAAACAACTGACCGCATTAAAAGGAAAAGCTTCCGTATCCATCATCACGGAGTTGGAATTATTTGTTGGGGCTAAAACCAAACTTCAAAAACAACAGGCCGAAAAAAATACTGGAACCATTTAAACGTCACTATGCAACATCCCACCTATACTTCAAGGATGAAAGAGTGATTCTTTGGGTTGCTCAATAAAGCCCTATGAGACTATGAATTTATTTTTTTTTGTGGCTAATGATATTATGTCCCTGCCCGACAAGTAATTCAGGCGGGCCTGCTTAACAAAGGAATTTGATGCGACCATGAATCCTTTGTCCGGACAATAAAAAATATAACTGTTACCCGAAATGAATGCTTTAACCACTATCAAACTCTTGCTTTTAACCCCTCCTTGGGAGGGGCAGGGGGAGGCTTAAAACGCAATTAAATATCCCCAATGGTATGCGGTACAAGAGTGCGACGCAAGGATGATGCCCATTGCTTCACAGCCGGGACAAAAAAATTTATTCACGTTATTATCCGTTGCGTAGGATAAAAAGAACCAAAGCATAAATGGAAGAACAAAATGTTTAGCTAAGCACTGCAGCGCAGTCATACTATTTTAACAATTCAACCAATCAACCAATCAACCAATCAACCAACCAATCAACTTTTAAATAACCATCCATGTCAAACTTTCAATTAACAGGCCAACAGGTAGCCGCTTACAAAAATGACGGATATGTAATAATTAAAAATTTTCTTAGCAGCGAAGAAATTAATAAATTATATGCCGTCGCCACAGGCGATGATACGTTACAAAAACATGCCTTCGACCTGAATGACCAAACAGGCAAAAAAACAAAATTAACCCTTTGGTACACACCCGGCAACGATGCGTATGGCCTGTTGACGAAGAGTAAAAGAATAGTGGAATCCGTTGGCCGTTTAATGGAAGGGGATAGCCCGGTATGTCATTTTCACAGCAAGCTGATGCAGAAGGAACCAAAAGTAGGCGGCGCATGGGAGTGGCACCAGGATTACGGCTACTGGTACAAGAATGAATTTTTGTTGCCGGAACAAATGATGTCCTTAATGGTTGCCATCACGGATGCGGATAAGGCCAATGGATGTTTGCAGGTGATTAGAGGCAGTCATAAAATGGGCCGTATTGAGCATGGCTTTGCAGGCGAACAGGTAGGGGCTTCGCAGCATTACGTGAACCTGGCTTTAAAAACATTGGACCTTGTGTATGTTGAAATAAATGCGGGTGACGCATTGTTCTTTCACAGCAATTTGTTGCACCGTTCCGAAGCCAATCTTTCTGATAAACCGAGGTGGTCTTTGATATCAGTTTACAACCGGGCTTCCAACATACCTTATAATGAACCTTCCCAATCCAGCACGGTGCCCCTGGAAGCAGTGCCCGATGAAGCATTGATGGAATGGGAAACAAAAGGTATAATGGATACCGCTAATTTTTTAGAAAAAGAAAAAGATGAAGCCTTAAAATAATATGGGTAAAAGGTAAAAGGTAAAAGGCAAAAGGCAATAACAAAAAGCTTCAAACGCTCACCAACCACCAACCACCAACCATCAACCATCAACCACCAACCACCAACCACCAACCACCAACACCTTCAACTATGCCAGACACTACAAATATCAATTCAACAGGCAAAGCACAAAACACATTTGATGCAATCGTCATTGGCAGTGGTATCAGCGGGGGCTGGGCCGCAAAAGAGTTGTGCGAAAAGGGAATGAAAACACTGGTGTTGGAAAGGGGGAGGGATGTGGAGCATATCAAAGATTATCCCACCGCCAACTTAGCGCCCTGGGAATTGCGGCATAGCGGATGGATAACAGCAGCGTATAAAAAAGAGAATCCTTTAATAAGCAGATCGTCGGGCTTTGGAGAAGATACCGCTCACTTTTTTATCAAAGATAACGATCACCCTTATGTGCAGGAAAAACCATTCGACTGGATACGGGGTTACCAGGTAGGCGGCAAGTCGCTCACCTGGGGCAGGGCCTGCGCAAGATGGGCCCCTTTTGATTTTACCGCACCGGAAAGATATGGCTATGGCCACCAATGGCCCATTGAATATAATGACATAGCGCCCTGGTATAGCCATGTTGAAAAATTCATTGGCGTTTGTGGTAGCAAAGAAGGGATACCCTCCATGCCAGATGGGGAATTTTTAACCGCTTACGAATTGAATGCCGTGGAACTGCACCTGCAAAAAGTATTGAAGGAAAAATTCAACCGGCATTATGTATCCGGCAGGTGGGCGCATATTTCCGAACCGCAGCAAATTCATCTTGACCAGGGCCGCGGCCAATGTATGAACAGGAACCTTTGCGTGCGGGGATGCCCGCTGGGTGGTTATTTTAGCTCCGTGTCCAGTACATTGCCCTGGGCGAAAAAAACAGGCAATCTTACCATCCGGCCCTTCTCCGTGGTGCATTCAATCATGTATGATGAAAAGCTGGGAAAGGCCTCCGGGGTAAGGGTTATAGATACCAATACAAAAGAAGTAACGGAGTTCTTTGCCAAAATAATTTTTGTAAATGCGTCCGCTTTAAACACCAATTTGATATTATTGAATTCTGTTTCCAACCGCTTTCCCAATGGCCTGGGTAATGATAGCGGCGTGCTGGGTAAATATATTTGTTTTCACAATTACAGGGGCAGTATGAACGGCAATGTAGATGGCTTTACAGATAAATATTACAAAGTAAATAAGCCGGTAGAATGCATCATCGCCAACTTTAGAAACGTGGAAAAAAAGGATACGGATTTTTTTGGCGGTTATACCATTTATTCGGGCGCCTACCGTGAACGCCTGAGTGAGAAAGGGATGGAACCTACAATTGGCGCAGCTTATAAAGATGCCTTGTGCGAAGCCGGCCCCTGGGGCGTGTACATGTATATGCAGGGCGAAACCATTGCGAAAGAATCCAATCATGTAAGGTTAAGCGCCGATAAAAAAGACCAGTGGGGTATTCCATTATTGGTTACTTCGGTTGGTTATGATGCGAATGATGATAAAATGGTAACCGATTTTTTAGAGCAGGGAAAGATGATGATGGAAGCTGCCGGAGTAAAAAACCTCCATACTAACGATAACCATCAGCCGCCGGGCCTCGATATTC
>JANOTW010000256.1:0-2368 GCA_031416575.1 Ferruginibacter sp. | reverse complement strand
GCCGGTAAATTAAACGGGGAAATTATTGACGAAAAACAAGTAACGCTCTTTGTAAACCGGCACCAGCAATTGCCCTATTGGTTTATCGGGATTGGATTTGTTACCAGTATTGTTTCCGGCTTCTTCGGTTCCGAACTTGCCTTTGTATTCTACCTTCTCGGCGGCTTTAAATTTATCGGCCTGTTCCTGTTAATTATCGGAAGCAAAGAACTTAAAGTATTGCCACTGGTTGTAGTGATCGGTTCGATAGTGGCTTCCTCATTGGGTGGTGGTATGTTTCATGACCTCCTGACCTGGCTCATATTTACTGGTTCCATTTTCGCCATTAGATACAAATTCGGGTTTAATTTAAAATTAATAGCCTGCACGGCTTTTGTTTTTTTAGCGCTTACAATACAACTTTTGAAATCAGGTTACCGTACCGCAACCGGCAGTGGCAAGGAAGAAAGAGGAGTTGAAACCTTTTCAAAATTATATGAAGAACAAAACAAGGATAAGAGTATGTTTAGTTTTGAAAGCATGGCGCCTGCAACTGTAAGAATAAACCAGGGCTTTATAATTACCAATATCATGTACAATGTTCCGGCAATAGTACCATTTTCAAACGGAGCGGAAATGTACCAGGTTTTTGAAGCAGCCATTTTGCCCCGCATAATTGCCCCTGATAAATTACGGGCAGGTGACCGGTCCATTTTCATGAAATATTCTGGTTTAAGGATACGTCCGGGCACTTCCATGGGGCTAAGTTCGCTGGGTGACGCTTACCTTAATTTTGGAATTCTGGGCGGTTGCATTTTTATGTTTTTACTTGGTTTATTGTACAGCGCTATCCTCAATATATTTTATAAACACAGCCGCACCTATCCCGTGCTGATATTGTTCACCGCATTGGTTTTTTACTATCCAATCCGCCCTGATTGTGAGCTACAGACTATTTTAGGCCATTTATTCAAATCCTGCTTTTTATTGTATGTAATGATCATGTTGTTCAAAAAAACATTCCGGGTAGAAACGCAGCCAGCCCGATGACAACTATTTTTATATGCATGGATTGGTTTCATCCCGCCTATAAAGCCGGCGGCCCCGTTCAATCCATCGCCAACCTGGTAGCGCAATACGGGCATAAGCAGGTAAACTTTAAAATATACTGTTCCAATACTGATCTTGATGGTACCGTTAACCAGGGCGTTCCTTTTAATGAATGGTGTTACTACAACCAATATACGCAGGTTTGGTATGCCTCCGGAAATAAGTGCTCCGTTGAAACAATGAAAAGGGAAATAAAAAATTCCAATGCGGATGTCCTTTTCATCATTGGAATTTACTCCTGGTATTTCAACCTCCTGCCATTATTATTAGGCAAGGCCCCCGTAAAGATCATTTCTGCAAGGGGCATGTTGCATCCCGGTGCGCTTTCACAAAAATCATTCAAGAAAAAAGTATTCCTGGCGCTTTGGAAGATGGCCGGCCTTCACCGCCGCTATTGCTTTCATGCAACGGATTTACAGGAAAAGGGATTTATCAGGAAGGTGTTTGGAGAGCAGGCAAGGGTTTTTATTGCCGGCAACTTTCCGCGTAGGTTTAATTTACAACCTGCATCCCAAAAAAAAGCCGGCCTGCTAAAGATGGTTTCTATCGCTCTCATCAGTCCAATGAAAAATATAGTGGCCGTCCTGGAAGCCTTGCAAAGCAGCCGGCAACAAATAATATATGATATTTACGGTCCTGTAAAAGATGATCAATATTGGAAACAATGCCTCGCAAAAATAAAAATGCTCCCGGCCAATATCACCGTTTGCTACCAGGGTGATGTGGTTCCGGCTAAAATAGAAGATACGCTTAAAGGGTATGAAGTATTCATTTTACCCAGCAAAAGTGAAAACTTCGGGCATGCAATTTACGAAGCGCTCTCAGCAGGCAAGCCGGTAATTACAAGTCATCATACACCCTTTAACGATTTGTATAACCACCAGGCCGGCCAGAATGTATCTACGGAAAATACAATGGAAATGACGGCAGTTATTGATTTTTTTGCGGCTATGGGCCCGGCCGAATTTGCAAACTGGAATACCGGTTCAAACAGCTATACCATAAAAAGAATGGATATGGACCTGTTACAAAAACAGTACAACGAAATGTTTTTGTAACCGGTTGCCAACCTTGTCAATTGCAATTCAGGTAATAACAGCCCTCATGGGCTTTAGCAGTTAAAAGTACATGGGTTTTATTTTTTTTGTCCGGGCTAAGAAGCAATGTGGATCATCGTTGCATCGCCCTCTTGTACCGCATACCATTGGGGAACTTTAATTGCGTTATACTGAGCAATTCATCAGGCGCATTTTATGAACTGGTAGAAGACCTCCCCTTT
>JANOTW010000255.1:0-4438 GCA_031416575.1 Ferruginibacter sp. | reverse complement strand
TCCAGCAGCAAAATATAATATTTCAACTGCCACTCATGCGCCGCCTCCATTTTATCACTCCGCTTTATCTCGTGTATCACTTTATTTTTAGCATCATAAAAATCTATCTTGCCAGCCCCCTCCCAGCCTCCCCCGAAGGCTACCGTTAGGACACATCTCTTTTAAAATTCCGAGCCAGTTTCCACCCTTGGAACATTGCATTAAACTTGTCTAATCCCTTTTTTAAGATTATAGGGCCTGGAGGACTTTTACTGTTATAATTTTCCCATCCTTCCAATCTTGCTATTATCCAGGTAGCCCAGGATAACAGGTGGCGATTGTTTTTGTTTTTCGCCTTTTCTGTATTTCCTTGTAAAGTCTCATTTATTTGCTCAAGGCACTGTATCCCCTCTTTAATAAATACTTGTTCCATTGGCTGGCTTTCTTCATTGTTATAAGCTAGCAGCAACTGCATTACCCTTAATGCACTATTAAGTACCATCACTGTCAGCTTTCTTATTGCACATCCGGTTTCCAGTTCACCTGATCCTATCTTAAACCCTTTGTTTTCAATAACCTGAACAACTGTTCTATATACCATCTTTGCCGGTATTTATTTACAATTGACACCTTTTTGTTCAGCTTCTGTAAGTGTAACACTATGAATACTGCTTGTGCGACCCAAATATAAGGAGCCTGAAAGCAAATTCGTTTGCTTATCTAAACGTTTATCTTTAAACTTACCTATATAATTCTCTCTTTGACTAATACCCATATGCTTTTTTTGCAAAAATAAGATCATATTTGTGTCCTAACGTTAGCCCTTTAGTGGCCGGGGGCAAAACAGGGCCTTCAACTTATGCCACCCTTTAAAAAACAGTTCGCCCTTTGAAAATAAATGACCTGTAAATTTTATCCACGTTGTAATTAGAGTAATATAATTGCCTGATATGGATATTCATTTACACTATGAATTTCATTGAGGAGTACCAGAACAATTTGTATTTTCTCAATTCAATTATTTTCATAAAGAACTAAAATAACCAGTAAATAATTTCTTGCCAGCTATAATATTACAAACCGGATATTGGCATTCAAAAAATAAACTACCTGCAATACTTTATAACAAATGATTAAAATAGAAAACTTTATATCCCTGTTCCTGCATTCATTTGCAAAACAAAATAATGTGTTTCCCTGGGTTATTACCAATGAACTTACAGTGATCCTAATGGAACAGATTTCTCAATTGGGTCTTAACTACGATATTGATGAAGGAGTAGCCATTCATAAAACCGCCACTATCGAAAAGGGGGCAATTTTGAAAGCCCCGGCAATAATAGGAGCGCATTGTTTTATAGGAGCCAACGCTTATTTAAGGGGCGGCGTTTATTTAGGTGATCAGGTAAAAATTGGAACAGGTTGTGAGGTTAAGACGAGCATTATATTTTGTAACAGCGCTATTGCGCATTTTAATTTTATTGGCGATAGTATCATTGGTAGTCATGTGAATTTTGAAGCAGGTTCCGTTGCGGCAAATCATTACAATGAAAGGGAAAACAAAAATATTTCAGTCCTTTACAATTCAGAAATTATCAATACAGGTGTCATTAAATTTGGAGCTTTGGTTGGCGATCATTCTAAAATAGGCGCCAATGCGGTTTTATCGCCAGGAACAATTTTGTCGCCCAATAGCATTGTAAAAAGGCTTGCATTGATTGACCAGTTAAATAATGAATTACCGCTCAGTACTAAAATAAAAGACCGACCGGTTAAATAAACCAATGCCTTGTATTCCAACACTTTTTTACGCTCCATTGGCCTGTCCCGTTTTTTTTACTGGTCACAGACGCTAGTTGAAGCTATGGACTTTAGTTCAATGTTTTAGCTTTTGAAACCTCCAACAATCACTTCGATAAAAAATAAAAAATCGGTGAAGCCGCCATATGGACTTTAAGTCCTGTCCTCAACATATGGATTTTTAACCCATAGTATTTGAGTTCCCGTGAAATGGAATTGATATTATAAAAATCGTTTCATCCTGTCCTCTTTCATCACCTGCTTTCGTTTTTATACACCTGGTTTGTTCAATCATTTTGTTAAAATTTATAAACACTGATATAAAAATTGAACATAGCCTGAATGTTATTGTTACCGATAATACATTGCTGAACTGATTATTAGCGAAACAATTGATAGAAGATTAAATGTCAGTAGTCAATTCGAAAGTAATTATTATCCAATCCATAGGCACGTTCCCGGGCGTGCCTTTTTTGATCTTTCAGTTGATTCATACCGAAAAGACGGTTCAGGATGATAATGCACAAAATTTTACTGCAGGAAGTATAATTATTCGTTTTGGTGAAAGTAAGTTATACTCCAAAACAAGGCAGGCGCATTAAAATTTTAAAGCTTGAAAGGCTGAGATGATTATAGAAACAGAACGAAAATAAAGTCTTTAAAACCCGCCGCGGCGGGTTTTATAATGCGCAACGGTGAATTGGTGATATTTTATTTTGTTCACTAAACAAATAAAAGCAGGCTACCCCCATCCCCTAAATGGGTAAAAATTATTAATTTAAAACGTAATAAAAGTTGCCCAATGGTATTTAGTACAAGAGGGCGATGCAACATTGATGCACATTGCTTCACTGCCCGGACAAAAAAATCTTATTCATGTTTTTATCCCTTGTGAAGTATATAAAATCAAGAATGGTTCATTTCCATAATAATTACATCCCTTCGGGGTTAAGATCATGCTTCTTTTTTCAGTAATTGGTTTTTAATGTGCCTGCCCTGTACTTCAAAAGCCAAAACGATCAATACCGCTAAAAATAGTTTTCTTTGTACCAGGATGTCATTATTTATCACCTCACTAAATTCGGGCAGCAACGGTAATTGCTATTATATTGGTAATGATACCGAAGCAGTATTGGTAGATGCGGGTATATCCTGCAGGGAAACCGAAAAGCGTATGCACCTGCTGGGCCTTTCGATGAATAAGGTAAAGGCAATCTTTGTTTCGCACGAGCATTCAGATCATATCAGGGGGCTTGCCGGTATTGCTGAAAAATATTCATTGCCGGTTTATATTACCAGCCACACTTCGCGGAACTGTAGTATTCCTATAAAAAAGGAACTTGCTGTAGAGCTCGCTGCCCACGTGCCGGTGAATATCGGTGCGCTCCTGGTAACTGCATTTCAAAAGCACCACGATGCAATAGATCCTCACAGTTTTATAATTACTTGCAATGGCATCACTATCGGGGTTTTTACGGATATTGGCACACCCTGCAAGCTTGTTACAAAATACTTCAGCCAATGCCACGCCGCCTTCCTGGAAGCGAATTATGATGAGGAACTACTGGAGAAAGGAAAGTACCCGCAGTTTTTAAAAAACCGTATCCGGGGCGGGAAGGGGCACTTATCCAACAGGCAGGCGCTGGAAATATTCACTACACACAGGCCACTGTTCATGACCCACCTGCTGCTTTCGCATTTATCAAAAGATAATAATAGCCCGGTGATTGTGCAACAATTATTTGAAGATCATGCAGACGGTATTCAGATCATCATTGCATCCCGTTATGAGCAATCAGCGATCTATACCATTCAGCAGGCATCGGAACAACAGAGGGAGTCAGCAGAAAGCAAATTAATCGTGCCAATACGCCCTTTGCAGTTAAGTTTATTTTGAGACAAAAAGTATTTTCACGCTATACCCATTCACGAATCACACCAAACCTCACTTTACCGAGTTATAACAAATTACCTTCCTTTGGAAAAACTATCACCGGTTTAAATGTCTTTGCTTCTTCAAAATCTATTAAAGCATACGAAATGACAATCACAATATCACCTGCAGCCCCCTTGCGTGCAGCAGGCCCGTTCAGGCAACATACCCCGGTTCCCCGCCCACCCTTGATCAGGTAGGTTTCCAGCCTTTCGCCATTATTTACATTCACTACATGTATTTTTTCGTGTTCCACCATATTGGCGGCATCCATCAGGTCTTCATCCAATGTAAGACTGCCCACGTAATTCAGGTTAGCTTCTGTGATCACCGCACGGTGTACCTTTGATTTTAAAATCTGTATTTGCATTAAAAATTAATTTATTAATGGTAAAAGTATGAAAAATATTTGTGGGCTCATTTAATCTAATGTTTCTCAGTCGGGACTGTGCCCTGCCCCTTATGGGTTGGGCTGTAGAACAAGCCTCATTCCGGAAAATTAAATAAAGCACGAAACCCTATCAATCCCGCTACTGTATTTAGCCGCAAGGCAGATATACAGTAAGGTTAATAAGCACCACCGGTTAGGCGGTATTTATTAGCGTGACTGCCCATGCGGGCGGCAACAGTACCCAGGTGGCGAACTTACCTGCAAGCATAGCCGCTGGTACTTACAGGGTAGAAATAATAGCGCCTCATAAAACAAGGATAACGCAAACACTGTTT
>JANOTW010000254.1:0-3202 GCA_031416575.1 Ferruginibacter sp. | reverse complement strand
CCAATTTATTGCACCTGCCGGCACATAAAGCTAAAACCCCCGTCAGTGGTTTCAATTACATTTATACTCCGCAAGGAACAAAACAGTGAATATTGTTTTCGTCGTCAACATGAAAAACAGGCTGATAGTTTAATTTAAAACGCAATTAAAGATCCCCAATGGTATGCGGTACAAGAGAGTGACACAACGATGATGCCCATTGCTTCTGAGCCGGGGCAACAACAAGTAACTCATCATTTTATCCCTTGTGCAGCATATCATTCAACTATACATATTTAGTTACCCCCGGTATGGCAACTGCGTAAAAACCATCCGCATTGGGTAACAATTGCGGCATTGCATTCCAGTCATATACCTTAGGTTGCAGGTCAAGGCCCGAATTAATCGCTTTGTCCCATTCCACCATCTGGCCGCTGTAGGTGGCCATGCGCCCCAGTATGGAAGTCATGGTGCTGCTTGCGCCGTTTTCAGCATCCGCAAACTTGTATTCGCCTTTCGCGATAGCGGCAAATAATTCATCGTGTTCGGTTTGGTAAGGATTATTTTCCGTGGCCTTGTCGAACTGATATAACAGTTTTCCTTTATTATCCGTAATGTTTGCCGCACCTGCATGTATTTTTCCCTTTGTGCCAATCAACAATTCATCCACCTTGCTCATGGTACCCGGTATATGGCGGCACTGGCTGTTAAGGATGCTGCCATCGGCATAAGTAAACTCCACATAATGATGATCAAATATTTCACCATGGTCTTTTCCTTTACGAACCTGCCTGCCGCCCATTCCCTGTGCTTTTACGGGGTGGGCGTTCTTGAACCAGTTGATAACATCTATATTATGAATATGCTGCTCGTTAATATGATCGCCGCACAACCAGTTAAAATAATACCAGTTACGCATCTGGTATTCCATTTCCGTTTGGCCGGCTTTACGTGGCCTTACCCATACGCCATCATTGTTCCACCAGGCCTGCGAAGAAGTGATGTCGCCGATCATATCCTTACGTTTGAATAATTCACGATAGGAATTCTGATAGTGCCGTTGCAGCCCAACTACTACGTTTAATTTTTTTTGTTTGGCAATGGCAGCGGAAGCCAGCACTTTTTGAATTCCGGCCGGATCCGTAGCTACGGGCTTTTCCACAAATACATGTTTACCCTGTTTAATGGCTTCTTCAAAATGGATAGGTCTGAAACCCGGAGGAGTTGCCAGCAGTACCACATCTGCTAAAGCAATGGCTTTCAAATAGCCATCAAAACCAGTAAATTTCCTTTCCTCCGGAACATCTATTTTAGCTTTAAGATTTACCTTGCCAGCCTCTTCATTATCATCGCTGTTAAGCGCTTTGTAACACTTATCCAAATTGTCCCTGAAAGCATCGGCCATGGCGACCAGTTTTACATTTTGCTTACTGAGCAAGGCCTGCATGGCGGCGCCGGTACCACGTCCGCCACAACCTACTAAAGCTATTTTAATAACATCGTCCGCACCGGAAAAATAATTGGCTTTTGACAAAACCGGTGCGGCAATCAATCCACCTGCGAGCAGTGTACCCCGCCTTAAAAATTCTCTCCGTGGATTGTTGGTAAGTTTAGAAGCATCGTTGTTCATAATGTTTATGTTTATTGGTTTATAATTATTGAATACGTTTGTTAATTATCCTTGTGATTTATTAGATTGTGCGATATCTTCCATCCCACCAATCTGACATCAAAAAATCAGGCATCAGTTATTTTTTTTAGTTACCAAGGTATTGATTAAAAAATTCATTTATCTTTTCCGCAGCGGGTTGTTGCAGCGGGCGTATGATACGAAACCCAACCGAGGGTGCATCTGTAAGCCACCATTTGCTTTTAGGTATCTGCGGGTCGCGGCGGTTCCAGGAACGCTCTGATTTAAAACGGTTGGCACATCTTACATCTTTCGCTGCATCCTTAAAACCCCCTCCCCGCAATGCTTTGGGATAACGGGATTTGACAGGCGCAATAAAAGGGTCCGCTGAATTCTCCGGCATATTTTCCATGCGTTTCTCGTCATAATGATCCAGCGTCCATTCACAAACGTTCCCCAGCATATCATGCAAAGCCCAGGCATTAGGTAACTTCAAGCCTGCCTTTTGAAATTTTTCATCACTGTTACCTTCATACCATGCATATTTATCCAATTGATTTTCATCACCGCCAAAATAATAACTGGTGGTGGTTCCGGCACGGCAGGCATATTCCCATTCCGCTTCTGTAGGCAGGCGGTAAAATACCCCCGTTTTATTGTACAGCCACCTGCAATACATTAAAGCCGCGTATTGCGATAAACTATTTACCGGGTATCCACCCTCCTTTCCCATGCCAAAACTTAAATCTATGTATTGAGGGCTGGGCCTTGTAACCGCATCCACCTCCGAGTTCGCACTGATGGTTTCATCCTTGTAAAAAACATCAAATTCATCCCTGGTAACTTCAAATGCCCCCATCCAAAAAGCGGCAATGGCCACCTTACGCTGAGGCCCTTCATCTTTTTTCCTGTTTTTTTCATTATCAATGCTGCCCATTAAAAAACTGCCCGCATTTATGGGTACCATCTTAGACTGAATTGCAGAACCGGGAAGCGTAAACTTGTAAGTGGTAAATATTTTACTTGAGTCTTGTCCATCAATCAATTGGCAGGTAATTATAGCCAAAAGTAATACATATAAATTCTTCACGATATTAGTCAAATATTTTAGAACGGAAGGTAAGCAATAAAGTGCAACTAAGATTATTGTTCCTGCTGTTTCCAATAAAGATTGAAACCTTTTGTCGAATTAAAAATAAGCCTGCCTTTTTTTAGTTCAACGATCAGTACTTCGGCACCCATTTGGGCTGCAAGCCTTTTGGCTTTTTTTACAGGTAAAATACTACATGCGGTGGCCAGCCAATCGGCTGTTGTGCCGTCATCGGCTATCACCGTTACATTTCGTTGGGATGTAACACCATAACCCGTCTGCGGGTCAGTGATATGTGAATACCTTTTTCCTCCATTTTCCATAAACTGGTAGGCATCGCCCGAAGTAACCACCGCTTTGTTTTGTATCAACAGGTATCGTGTCAATATCTCATCCCTGGATTCGGGTACATTCACGCCAATCGTCCAACCTTTGGAGCCCGGTGGGGCGCCACTCATTACTATATCGCCACTTGCATCTGCCAATGCGTTGTTTACCTGTTG
>JANOTW010000253.1:0-5961 GCA_031416575.1 Ferruginibacter sp. | reverse complement strand
TTCGAAATTCAAGGAGTTCTGAATCTACGGTAAAAAATAATAAAAAAAAATCGGATACCCTGCTATATATTTTCAAGTTTTTATTGGCTGAATAAAAAGAGCTGACTGCTATGCGGGTGCCTTTTCAATATTTTATTTTTTTATTCACCTTCATCCCGCATGTATTTCCCTTCAGATAATACCATCATGAAGCTGCATGACAGTGAGTGAAACAAACCGCCTGGGCCGGAACCATTAAAAACTTCTGCAAGTCAACAAATAAATAGCGAAAATTTGAAATGCACCCTGCAATTTTATGAAGGCCCTAGTGGTGCGATAACTCACAAAAGTTCCAATGCTGAAACATGCAAAATTTTTAATGAGTTGATAAAATAACTATATTAGTGAACTAATCAATTAGTGTAACCACTTTATAATCCATTCAAATTTACTCAAAGCCAGCAAGTTTTAATCACACAGTAGGTTGAGTATGCATAAATTATTTTGCCATTTAATCATGGCCCTCCTTGTTTCTTATACTGCAATTGCCCAACAGGGCAATAAGCCCATGCCCTATACTGTTCCTGATAATATGCTTCAAAATGATGCTTCGGGAATGTGTGGCCTTGATATTTCACTTAACCGTTTAAGGCAGGATCCTAAATACAAAGTGAAGGAAGATAAAATGAACAGGGAAATATTGAACTTCCAGCGTAATTTGAATAATGACACTACAGTTGTTCCGGTTGTATTTCACATTATAAACCAGGACCCTTCAACGGTGCCCGACCTGGTGATAATAAATGCATTGAAAGAACTGAATGATGCTTTTGCTAAAAGAGGAAATTATGCAGCCAGCAACGGTGTGGATACAAAAATCCGGTTTTGTTTGGCGCAAAAAGACCCTGATGGTGGTATTACAACAGGTATTACCCGGACAAAATCCTTTTTTTCAACTCATTTGAACCCTTTGACCGAAGATGCCAAGCTAAAAAACCTTGTGCAATGGGATGCTGCCAGGTATATCAATATCTGGTACATCTCCAGTATGGATATGGAGAATTTTGCTGATTTTAGTTGTGGCCGCTGGACAAGGACTTCTGTAGCCGGTTATGCTACCATGCCGCCCGGGGGCGGTTCTTTGGATGGTATTGTAGTAACAGGGTTTGGTAATTTATTGACACACGAAATGGGGCATTACCTGGGATTGTACCATACTTTTGAAGGTAGGAATTGTAATAACAATAATTGTGCAACCGACGGGGACAGGGTTTGCGACACGCCCCCGGACCGTTCTACGACCAATTCTTTTTCCTGCACCAATCCAGATAATTCCTGCGGCACCGATACATTATCCAATTATTCCAATGGGAATTTTACCAGGGACACAACCGACCAGATCACTAATTTTATGGATTATGGTAATGATGCCTGTCACAATCAATTTACACAAGGCCAGGCGCTAAGAATGAATGCGGCCATCAATACGCAGAGAAGCGGCTTATTACAAAACCAATGTGACAAACCCTGCAGCGAAAATATTAACGCTGTATTTGTAAGGGACATCGCCTATCCGGTTACCGGGGATTCCGTCAGCTTTACCAACAACGCTACCGGCGCTGCCAGTTATCAATGGCTGGTAAATGATGTGTTGGTTTCATCCAATGCAAATTTTAGTTACACCTTTACCGCTACGGGAAAATATAAGGTCACCTTAAAGGCTTACAATACCATTGACTGCTATGCAATGTATTCGGATTTTGTTATTGTTAATTGCGGTGTTACCGCCAGGTTTTATACCAACAAGAGAACTATTGCATCAAAGATCCCCATTTATCCAGACAGTATTCATTTCACCAATACATCAGTGAATGCTACTTTATTTAGGTGGATGATGAGCAATGACCAGGGAATGGCGGAGCAATTAGTTAGTACCAATAAAGACCTTGTATATGTGTTTCCATCGCCGGCTAATTACGCTTTAAAATTGATAGCTACCAATGGCGGCTGCACTGATACCTCCAATACTTTTACCATCCCGGTTGCCGATCCCACACAGGATGGCATTGCATACATGAACACTGTAAATTGTTATCAGCAAACCAAGGTAAGGGTAACGCTTTTTGTTTGTAATAATGGTTATGCTACCATTCCACGAAATACGCCAATTTCTTTTTATGATGCGGATCCCCGGTTGGGGAATGCAAAGAGATTTGGCCCCACTTTTTTCCTTCCTGATGCGATTCCCGGCAGGTGCTGCGGTTTTTTATATACGCATATAATTGATGTACAGCAACCAGGGCTAAATATATTATACATGGTGTTTAACGATTCGGGCAATACGATGCCATTAGCGCTGCCTAATACTTCACTGATTGAAAATAATTATAACAACAATGTCATGGTGGCTACTAATTTCCGGTTCAAGGCCAGCATTCTACCTCCATTAGCCACATTGGAACCGGGTGATACTTTACAATTAGCAGCGCAGGCCGGGCCGGGCGCTATTGCATCTTATGTGTGGGGTACGGCTAATAATTTAAGTTGTACCAACTGTAGATCGCCCTACCTCGTTGCCGATTCCGACAGGGTAAAAAGAATGATCGCTACCAGCCAGTTTGGATGTGTGGATACAGCTTATACAGTTATTAAAGTGCCGCCGGCAGATGATTTTACCATTGAGATGAATCAAATAGAATGTGCAGGCAGTGACAGCCTGCTTGTGAATTTTACACTTCGAAACCAGTTTAAAAGAGGCATTATTCCTAAAGGTTTGGTTGTATCTTTTTATGATGGGGATCCCTTATCCCCCACGGCAAATGTTTTATTGCCTGCTTTTACGGTTCCGGCAAATGTAAATGCAAGGCAATTTACCTTTAGCGGTTTTATAAAAGCAATGGGTACGGGAAAATTGTATGCGGTAGTAAATGACAGTGGCATCTCCCGGCCATTAACATTGCCCAATACACCCAGGCTTGAAAAAGATTACGGTAATAACACCCATGTTTTCAATTATATAAAATTTAAAGTAACCGCGGCTCCTGTTATATCCATATTGGAACCCGGTGATACATTACAGTTGACTGCTTCGGCTTCACCCGGCATTGTTGCATCTTACAACTGGAGTAGTTCAAAGAACCTTAGCTGCGTTTTATGTCAAAAAACTGATCTTATCGCCGATTCAAACAGGATAAAAAGAGTAATTGCGATCAATCAGTTTGGCTGTTCTGATTCCGCGTTTATAGACATAAAAGTTCCTCCTGCCAATGACTACACCATTGATCTGGATGATGTGCAATGCGCCGCCGGGGATAAGCTCCATGTTAATTTTACTTTGCATAATAATTTTAAAAGGGGCGTAATTCCAAAAGGTATCACCGTTTCGTTTTACGATGGCGATCCTTCCACCGGGGCCGCCAGGTTATTATCTGTATTTTCCGTGCCGGATACGGTTTTTGGCAAACAATCTGCATTCAGCGGTTTTATTAATGGTATTAGTGCAGGCAGGATTTATGCAGTAGTAAATGATAGCGGTACCGCAGTGCCTGTACTACTTCCCAATAATATTCATTTGCCCGAAAAAGATTATTCTAATAATGGGGCCAATTTTTTTTATGTACCCGAAAAGGTACAATTGCAGCCGAAGGATACGACTGTTTTCAGAACAGCTTCTTTCCGGCTGATAGTTAATACCACTCTCTACAATGCCGCTTCCACCAGATGGTTTGCCGGTAACGGATATACGCTTAGTTGCAATCAATGCGCCAGTCCTGTAGTTACGGTTTTTGATAGCACAAAGGTTACCATGCAAACTGAAAATAAATATGGCTGCCTCATTAAAGGAACTTCCGTAATAAAGATATTTCCGCCGGACATGACCATAAAAATTGTTGAAACAAATTGCTACTCTAATAGCACAACGCTGGTGAAGTTTGAAATTTGCATGAACAATTACTACGACAGCGTATTTGCCGGAGTACCGGTATCTTTTTATGACGGCCTTCCAACGGGTGGGGGGGCAAAACTGCTTTCTCCGGTATTTTATACTCTCCGCCTGCAGCAGGGAAATTGTAATACTTACCAGCATATAATTGCTACACCCGCTACGGGCAAGTTGTACGCCGTGGTAAATGATAAGGGAACTAATACCGGGGCTGCGCCTTCTAAAGCATACGATGAAACCAATTATAATAACAATACCTCCAACAGTGGTATCACAAATTTTAGGGTAAGCATTAGCCCTTCGGATACGGCTATTGCAAGACAGGGAAGCGTACAACTAATGCCCCTGGTAAGCGGCGGCATTTTATCATCCTATCTCTGGAAACAAGACCCGTTTCTTTCCTGTTTAAATTGTTTAACCCCTGTCGTAACGCCTTTATACACGAAGGAGTATAGGTTTATTGCCCGTAACGCATATTCCTGTGTTGATACAGCTTATGCGATTGTAAAAACATTTACCGGCGGATTGATCAACCTGCCTTCCGCCTTTTCACCCAACCGTGACGGGCTAAACGATGTTTTTTACATCCTGGCAGGGGTTGATGTTATTGTTGTAAAATATTTTTCCATATTCAACAGGTGGGGGCAGAAGATCTTCGAAACTAAAAATATCCCGCCCAATGATCCCAGCTATGGATGGAACGGTACTTATAAGGGGATAGAAGCTTCCCCTGGCACTTACGTATATATTGTAAGATTGCCGGGTGCAAATGGAAAGGACCAGGTTTACAAGGGCACAATTGTACTTTTAAGATAATATTACTGGCATAATTATTTCTCTACAAAAATTTACCTTAATCATAATTACCAATGGTGCATTTAGGTAATCAGGAAAAATATAAATGAAAATGCCACCATTTATGATTGTATAAAATAACAATATCTCCGTAATGACGAAACAGTTACTAATAAAAGAACTTTCAGAACGGCATACCATTTTGGTGGATTATATATTGTCTTTAAGCTACGAAGAATTCATGTTTTCATATCAAAATAAATGGACGGCCGGCCAGCAAATGGATCATATCTTTCGTGCTACATCCATTTTGTCCCTGGCATTTAATGTACCAGTCATTATCAATGGTTTAATTTTTGGAAAAATACACAGGCCACCTATTGAATATAATGAGTTGGTTACACAATATTTATCAAAACTTGAAGAAGGGGCAAAGGCTACTACAATATTTATCCCCCGGAAGATACCTTACAGCTACAGAATAGGCCTTGCAGAAAAACTTTTAAAAAAGGTTTCAAAAATCAATACCGCGATTGATTCAATTTCCGAAAAGGATTTGGATCATTTCATGCTGCCACACCCGATACTTGGAAAGATCACTTATCGTGAGATGTTGTATTTTACGATATATCATGTAAGTCATCATTATGCAATGGTAAAGCGGGCCATAGCCGAAAAATCGAAATAACGGGATTCATGTTATATAGCACAACGGATAAAAACGTGAATAAGATTTTTTGTCCAGGCAGGGAAGCAATGTGACTCGTCCCGAAAAATCGTGGTTTCGAAATACAGGATTTTTGTCCAAGCTATATTTCCTTGCTCAACATCGTTGCATCGCCCTCTTGTACCTAATACCATTGGGGATCTTTAATTGCGTTTTAAATTAACCATTTTTACCCCTTCAGGGGATGGGGGTAACCTGTTTTATTTTTTTTATTGAACAAAATAAAATTTCATTGATTTACCGGTTGTGAAGTATATTAAGATGGAAATTGAAAAAGTGAATGGTGAATGGTGAATTTCGAATCGTGGAATTTGAACCCATTGCTTATTGCCTGTTCACCACCTCACCGCCACTTTACCCATACTTTTTCTTTTTTCAAATAATCGTGGGCCGCCGCTATTTCTGATACATGAAATGTTTTGCCGGGGGCTGGATTGAAAACGCCTTCATCCGTTAACTTCAACACCGCTTCAAGGCAGCGCTGCACCACTTGTGGATGGTCATCTGCCACCCGCAG
>JANOTW010000252.1:0-8102 GCA_031416575.1 Ferruginibacter sp. | reverse complement strand
CTTTTCTTCAGAAAAAAAAGCTACTCCCCCTACCGTGCGTAGCTTAGACAAATAGCGGGTTACCGTATCTGCTGAAATGCCAAAACAGCGGGCAACTTCAGTAGCCTGGCACAAGCCCTGATTAATAAGATTGCTGGTTATAAAACGAAAGCCTTGAAGGTCTTCTGAGGTATGACTGTAAATGGGCAAGCCATTGGCTATATACTGAACAATACCTTCCTTTTCGTATACACCCAAACGGATTGAAATCATTTTAGTCTTATCGGGAAATAGTGGTAAAAATAATTGCATCCGGCAATTTAGCTGTTTTTTATTTTGCGAACAAAGGACTGGGTTTTAAGGGTAGGTAAGGAGTTCTGAACCTCAGACTAAAAATGTAAAAGTTATTTTTCAAGAGAACAGAAACTTTGTCAACTCAAAATCTGCATGTAAAGTCTTTTAAAAATTTACAACTTTTCCACCAGCAGCCTTTCACTTACCGTATGGCTTAGGGATTCAGCCGTTTTTTTATTATAGGCAACCAGCATGCTGCCATCAAATTTTTCCACCGCTTTTATTTTTATTTTCAATCCCAGGTGCAATTCACGGCTGTTTAGGAATTTTAAAAACTCATCGGTGGTTTGGATAACTGCTGCCAGCTTCACTGTTTCACCAGCCTTGCAATCGCTTAGCTTTTCATAATGCACCCAATCTATTTTTCCCGTTTTGTCGGGTATGGGTGAGCCATGCGGATCTATTGTAGGGTAACCGAGCATTTCATCCATCTTTTCAAAAAAATACGGTGAGTGCAAATGTTCTATCTGTTCGGCGATTTCATGCACCTGCTCCCAGCCAAAGCCCATTTTTTGCACCAGGAACATTTCAGTAAGCCGATGCTTGCGAATGACCAGCCCGGCTTCTTTTTTACCTTTCTCCGTTAGCCGCAGCGGTTTATAGCTTTCGTAATGAACCAGCTTTTTTTCCGCCAGCCTTTTCATCATGCTGTTTACAGTAGGCATTTTGATGGAAAGCCGTTTGCTCAATTCATTGGCGCTCACTTCCCCTTTGTCGTTGGCAAGGTTAAAAAGCGCCTTCAAATAATTTTCTTCCGTGTAAGAGTGCATAAAGCAAAAGTAATCAATAAAGTTAGCCGTGTAAAAACAGGATGGCGCAAAAAATAAAATATTTGTTAGATGAATCTAAGTTATTACTTTTGTAGGCAGAATATAAAATTTAGGAGAATGAAAAAATATTGTATAGTCATCACGGGATTGATAGCAATCATTGCCATTGTACAAGCCTGCTCAAAATTGGAACCTGCAGCCCGTCGCGATAATGAATTATTGGATGGCCCGGTAGAAGGGCTTAGCTATGAACAAAACAGGCAATTCCTGGCAGGTGATGTGGCCTTTAACGATGAAATATTTACTACGGCAAATGGCCTGGGTTCCATATTTGTTGCCACAAGCTGCGGCAGTTGCCATGCAGGTGATGGTAAGGGGCATCCTTTTACAACACTTACCCGCTTTGGGCAGAAAGATAGCACCGGTAATCAATTCCTTCACCTGGGAGGCCCCCAATTACAAAACAGGGCATTGCCGGGATTTAAGACTGAACAAATTCCTGCGGGCGCCAGTTTTTCAAAATTCACCCCACCTGCTACTACGGGCCTTGGTTTTTTGGAATTGGTTTCCGATGCTGATATCCTCGCAATGGCCGATCCCAATGATGCAAACAGCGATGGCATTTCGGGAGTGCCCAATTGGATTGCCCCGGCCTCATTTATTTCGCCCAACGCAAATGCCATTTCACAAAATGGAAGGTACATTCACCGCTTTGGGAAAAAAGCGGCGGCATTTAATTTATTGCATCAAACCGTAAATGCCTACAATCAGGATATTGGTATTACTTCAACCTTTGCACCTAAAGATGTGTATTCCGGGTTGGATATTGACCCCGAAGTGTTGGATCAAACAGTTCACAACGTGGTATTTTACCTGCAAACATTAAAAGCGCCCATTCCACGCAATCAAAATGATGCGGTGGTGATAAAAGGCAAAAATTTATTTGTACAAGCCGGATGCGAAAGCTGCCATAAGCAAACTTTAAGATCAGCTTCGTCTGGTATTGCCCCGCTATCCAATAAAACATTCCATCCTTTTACTGATTTGCTTTTGCATGATATGGGCAGTGCGCTGGATGATGGCTATACCGAAGGCAATGCTAAAACCTTTGAATGGAGAACACCGCCATTATGGGGACTGGGGCTTTCGCCTAATTCACAGGGTGGTCAATATTTTTTGATGCACGATGGCAGGGCCAAAAGCATTGAAGAAGCCATTCAACTGCACGGTGGAGAAGGGGAAGCCAGTAAAAATAAATTCAATAAAATGGCTTTGGCCGAAAGAAATGCCATAATCAAATTTTTAGGATCATTATAGGAATTTTTAGGAACATGCCCCGGGGCGTGTTCCTACAGTGGCTTTGCCGGCATTGGTGGTGTTGGATTAGGCGCCATGATGCAAAGTTTGTGTTCTTTATGAACAATACAGTATCGTGAGTTTAATTTATAACGCAATTAAAGATCCCCATTGGTATTCAGTACAAGTCCCGATTCAAGTGTAACATCGGGATGCCGAAAGTCGGCAAGAAACGCAACGATGTTGAGAAATGAAATATAGTTTGGACAAAAAACTGTATTGCGAAATCCCGACCTGTGCCGACCTTTCGGCATTTTTTTCGGGAATGCCATGAAATTCTTCAGCCCGGACAACAAAACAAATATGCTTGTATGGAAGGGCGGTCCCGATAAAAGATCGGGAGAGCCTACCAATGAAGCTTAATTAATATTTCAAGGCCCGGCCAATAAAATAATTACTAACAAAATGAAAATGAACTTGAAAAATGGATAGAAAAGACTTTATAAAAAACTGTGGCTTTGCCTGCATTGGTGGCGTTGGGTTAGCCACCATGCTGCAAAGCTGTGGCGCTACAAAACTGCTGAACGGCCAAATTGCCGGCGACAATTTGATAGTTCCCGTTACTGATTTTGAAACCAGGAACGGTAACAATGTTTATTTCAAAAAATATATAGTAGTTCAAAACGACCTCTTGCAATATCCGGTGTGCGTGTACCGCTTTAATGAAAATGAATACACGGCTTTATGGATGCGCTGCACACACCAGGGTACGGAATTGCAGGTATTTGGCGACAAACTGCAATGCCCTGCACACGGCAGCGAGTTTAATAACAGGGGCGGTGTACAAAACGGCCCGGCTGATAGCAAACTCAGGACATTTGCCGTAACCATTGAAAACAATCAACTCAAAATTTCATTGAAAGCTGTATGATTAAAATATGTACGATAGTGGCAGGCGCCATCTTGTTTTGTTGCCATGCACAAGCACAAATTGACCCGTCATTATTAAGAAGGTTTACCAAAGACACGGTAAAACCAGCATTGAATATGGATGCAGTGTATAACCGTCCGTTTGTGACGATGGGCAAACTACCCGTTTCATTAGGTGGCTATATGGAAGCCAACTGGCAACACCTGGGCACCGACGGTGTTTCAGAAGGCCACCAGTTTCAGTTCAGGAGATTGACTTTATTTGTTGCCTCCACCATCGGCAAAAGATTAAAGTTTTTGAGTGAAATAGAATTTGAAGATGGTACAAAAGAAATATCCATAGAGTTTGCCGCATTGGATATCGAATTGCATCCTTTGCTGAATATACGGGGTGGCATGATATTAAACCCTATCGGCGCTTTCAATCAAAACCATGACGGGCCTAAATGGGAATTTACCGACCGGCCCATTTCGGCTACACAATTACTGCCTGCCACCTGGAGCAATGCGGGTTTTGGTTTATACGGAAAACATTACAGCAATGACTGGATGTTTGGCTACGAAGCATACCTTACCGGAAGTTTTGATAATTCCATCATTGACAATTCAGAAAACAAAACCTTTCTGCCTGCCGCCAAAAACAACTCCAACCGCTTTGAAGAAGTGAACAGTGGCTTGCCGCTTTTTACGGGGAAAGTGGCGGTAAAGAACACCAAGGTTGGCGAACTCGGTTTGTCGTATATGGGTGGGGTTTACAACAAGTTTCAGGATGATGGGTTACGCATTGATGATAAAAGAAGGGTGGATGTATTTGCAATTGACTTCAACAGTACATTGCCTGCGCTCAATACATTTATTACAGGCGAATGGGCCTGGATTAAAATAAATGTGCCCTCCACTTTTACAGAACAATTTGGCAACAAACAGCAAGGCGGGTTTATTGATATTGTTCAGCCTGTGATAAAGAAAAAAATATTAGGGTGGCAAAAAGCAACGCTAAACCTTGCATGCCGCTTTGAATATGTGGATTGGAATGTTGGAAAGTTTACATCAACCGGCGGAAATATCTCGGAAGATTTATGGAGCATAATGCCGGCGCTCAGTTTCCGGCCAACGGCACAAACCGTATTGCGGTTAAACTATCGTCATCTGCGTCAAAAAGATTTGCTGGGCAACCCCCCGGCAAAAACAGGGGGCTTTAGTTTTGGGGTTTCGACTTATTTCTGATGGCTTTAAAATGATTGTAAACTTTGCAACTAAAGTGGGTGCATCCCAAATTGTTGCTTCCTTTTTAAGGCTGAGGCCGGTGAGGGCACCATAGCCCCCGAATAGCGGGATAGGCTGTCAACTTAAGAATTTCAAACAGTTTATTACAGAGCCGAAGGCCAGGTAGATATTGTAGCAACGGATTTTAATCCGTTGATTTTAGATATCAGATTAAATTGAGGGCCGTAGGCTCGGGCCATACAAGAATTTATATTGCACAACGGATAAAAACGTGAATAAGGTTTTTTGTCCAGGCAGGGAAGCAATGGTCATCATCGTTGCATCGCCCTCTTGTACTAAATACCATTGGGCAACTTTTATTACGTTTTAAATTAACCATTTTTACCCCCTTAGGGGATGGGGGTAACCTGTTTTGTTTTTTTTATTGAACAAAACAAAATTTCACTGATTTACCCGTTGTGCAGTATAGCTATAAAATGAACCGTGCCTACGGCACTCCAATAAAATATCATTTTGCAACAACGCATTAAAATCCATTGCTACAAAATAAAATCGGGCCTACGGCCCTGCAAAAAGCTTAAGTTGACAGTTTACCCCGCTATTCGGGGGGTATGGTGAGGATACCGGCCACGGAGGCCTGCCCTGTCTGGTGGAGACACCAGCCAGCGACAATTTGGTAGGCACCCCCTAAAGTGCAACAGCATAATTTTTCATTTTTTCCTTTATATTTGCAACTGTGAAAAAAATGCTGGCTAAAATAGTTTTTATTATTGCTGTTGGGCTTTTGTTCAGCCACCAGTTTATTCCCCACCATCATCACGAAGAAATTTCAGCATCACAACATCCCCATGATGATGACGGTGATAGCCAGGGTTTGCCAGGCCATTCTATTGATCATGTTTTTTCAATAAATAAAACGGTAACAGAGGCTGGTAAAATATTTCCTCCTGATAATTCCTTGTTGGCCATTTACAGTAGTTTGATTTTTTGCCCTGAAATATTTGGTCCTGCCAAGTATCATTTTATTGAAATAAGGCCTCCTGATTGTGATTATTATCTTCCTGTTTCCCTTCGTGGCCCACCTGCCTGTTAACCAAATCAGGTAATCGCCTTATTGCGGCCTGCCTGCTATAGTGCATTCAATGCACCTGCGTTGCTATTTGTAACGCATTCAAATTTCTTTTATCATGTATAACAGTTTAGAATTATGCTCAATAAAATCATTGAGTTCTCCATAAAGAACAAACTTATCATCAGCCTGTTTATAATCGGGCTCATTGGATATGGCAGTTACCAAATCACAAAATTGCCCATTGATGCGGTACCAGACATCACCGATAACCAGGTGCAGATAATCACTATTGCGCCTGCATTAGGCGCCCCCGATGTAGAACGGCTCATCACTTTTCCTATTGAACAGGTAAACAGCAACATTCCGGGACTAAAAGAAATAAGAAGTTTTTCCCGTTTCGGCCTGTCAGTTGTTACAATAGTATTTAATGATAAAACAGATGTGTATTGGGCAAGGCAGCAGGTAACAGAAAGGTTGCAGCAGGTACAGGAACAGATACCAAAAGGTTTTGGCACACCTAAGCTGGCCCCTGTAACCACCGGCCTGGGAGAAATTTATCAATACACCATCCGGCAAAAAAAAGGATATGAAAACAAATACACTGCAATGGACTTACGAACTATCCAGGACTGGATTGTGCGAAGGCAGCTATTGGGTGTGAGTGGCGTTGCGGATGTCAGCAGTTTTGGCGGCTATTTAAAGCAATACGAAATTGCCGTGGTGCCTGCCCAATTGAAGGCGAATAATATTACTATCAATGATGTTTTCGCCGCTCTTCAAAATAACAATCAAAACACAGGCGGCGCTTACATTGAAAAAGGCCCGACGGTGTTGTTTATCCGTAGCGAAGGGCTAATAGGAACAATTGAGGACATTCAAAACATAGTGGTTAAAAATCTTGCCAATGGCACGCCACTTTTAATCCGTGATGTTGCAACTGTAGGATTGGGTAGCGCTACCAGGTACGGAGCCATGACGTACAATGGCCTGCAGGAAGTTTCCGGTGCAGTGGTGATGATGCTAAAAGGCGCTAACAGCAATGAAGTAATAAAAAATATTAAAGAACGCATTGCGAAAATTCAAAAAACATTACCCGAAGGCGTTATGATAGACCCCTTTCTTGACCGTACAAAAATGGTGAACAATTCTATCAGCACCGTTACAAGAAATTTATTGGAAGGCGCTTTGATCGTAGTATTCGTGCTTGTTTTATTTCTCGGAAATTTCCGAGCGGGATTTTTGGTTGCATCGGTAATCCCTTTGGCGATGTTGTTTGCGGTAATCATGATGAATTTGTTTGGGGTAAGCGGAAACCTCATGAGCCTGGGAGCATTGGATTTTGGTTTGATTGTGGACGGAGCGGTGATAATCGTGGAGGCTGTTATGCACCGCCTCACTCATAGCAAACATTTCATTAAAATTGATCGCTTAAGCCAGGCGGATATGGATGGGGAAGTAAAGCAATCTGCCAGCCGCATGATGAACAGCGCCGTGTTTGGGCAAATTATTATCCTGATTGTTTACCTCCCCATTTTTTCATTGGAAGGCATAGAAGGGAAAATGTTCAAGCCGATGGCACAAACAGTCGCTTTCGCTTTGCTGGGCGCTTTCATCCTTTCACTCACATACATCCCAATGATGAGCGCCTTATTTTTAAGTAAAAAGATTGCTCACAAAAGAAATTTTTCCGACAGGATGATGGGACGCCTTGAACGTACCTATCAGCAAGCATTAGTTAAGGTTTTAAATTTTCCGAAAGCGGTAATTGTATTGGTATTGTCTTTTTTCGCTTTGGCCGTTTTCATTCTTACCCAACTGGGTGGCGAGTTCATTCCATCTTTGCCCGAAGGCGATTTTGCAGTGGAAACAAGGGTATTGCCCGGTAGCAATCTTAATACTTCCATGAATGCGGTTTCAACGGGCGCAAGAATTTTAAGGGAAAAATTTCCCGAAGTAGTAGAAGTGGTGGGCAAAACAGGAAGCAGCGAAATCCCTACCGACCCCATGCCCATTGATGCCAGCGACATGATGGTGATTTTGAAAGATAAAAGTGAATGGGTATCCGCAAAAACATATCCTGAACTGGAAGCAAAAATGAGTAAGGAACTGGAAGCTGTACCTGGCGTAACATTCGGTTTTCAATACCCGGTGCAGATGCGGTTTAATGAATTGATGTCTGGTGCAAGGCAGGATGTTGTTTGCAAAATTTTTGGTGAAAATTTAGACTCGCTTGCCTTGTATGCAAATAAGATCGGAAACGTTGTAAATACTGTGGAAGGGTCAAGTGGTTTGTATGTAGAAACTGTTACCGGTATGCCGCAGATTGTAATTCAATATAACCGGGCCGCTATAGCGCAATATGGATTAAATATAAGTGATATCAACAAAGTAGTGAATACGGCTTTTGCGGGGCAAAGCAGCGGAACAGTTTACGAAGGTGAAAAGCGTTTTGATTTAGTAGTGCGTTTAAGCGG